>JAVEVJ010000016.1:0-24745 GCA_034005105.1 Acholeplasmataceae bacterium
ACTTTGTAGTAAGGTGTAAAGATGGCTTCTTGTGATAGACTTTCTATTAAATACATCGCTTCATTATGTGAGTTTTCAAACAAAAGCATTGTGTCATTAAAATCATGCATTTGTGCTTCAAGCCAGATTTCGTGGTTGAGTTCATTTAACATGTCCCATGTGTAACCCTCTTTGGGAAGATGGGGATGTCCACCTTCTTCGAAGATGCGCATCCAACCAAGCATGAGTTGATGCCATGCATAAAGATGATAGATGACATCACGCACATTTTTATCGCGATCTTTTGTTTTCCATTCCTTTGCTCTTTCTAGAGGTGGCATCTTGTCGATCATCTTTATGATTTTATCATAACCTTTTTTACTCAAGTCGAGCAATTCTTTTTTTGTAACAGGTTTTGCCATAAGATTCCTCCTACTTTTTTAGATTTTCTTCTTGAATAGTCAAGCACATATCTCTTAGTATGGGTTTTATCGTTTTTGCAATGAGTTCATGTCCTAGTTCTGTTGGGTGAACCCCATCTCCTAAAATGGCTTCCATGGCATATTGCTTTTGCCATTGTTTCATTTGATCACTCAAAGGAATGAGTGGAAGTTGATATTTTTTTGCAAGTTCTCTAATGATTGAAATAAACGCATCTAATAGTGGTTTCCAATTTTCATGGAATTCATAGATAGGATAGGCAAAAGGTTCAAGTAGTAAAATCTTTGTTTGAGGTAATTGATGCATCGTTTCTTTGATTAATTTTTCGTAGTTATCTTTGAAACTCTTCTCATCGATGGCTTTTCCAAAGTTATAGTAATGCCATACATCATTGACACCACAGAGCAAGACGAGAATATCTGGTTTCTGTTTGATGACATCATCATCCCAACGTTTCAAAAGCTCTTCTGTACGATCACCACTGATGCCTTTATTGATGAGTTTAGCACCTGGAAAATGCTGTTTAAGTTTTTGAACATATCCATCACCCAAACTATCGATATGTAATCTGTTTCTACCACAATCCGTGATGGAATCACCTTGAAATAGAATGGTTGGATAAACGTAATCAAGAGGCATCTTTGGATAAATCCAATATTCGATGATATCGAGTTCGTTTTGTCCTCTTCCTATTTTTTGATAAGTTTTTTTAAGAATCCCACCGTATGATTCAGGAATGTTTCTTGATGCGTAATTTCTACGGTCTACGGGATAAATCAAATAATCATGAGGTATGTTATCTCTTGCGTATTCAATCAACCTTGATACACCTTCTAAACCTAAGTGCTTATGGTGAAGGTCTTCTTGAATCCAAACACCTAATTCAGGTGATTGAGTATCCAATTGATGGAGTCCAAAACATCCAACAAACGTATCATCATATTTGAGTCTTGCTACAAAAACAAGTTCTTTATTTTCATTTCTTAAAGCTATGGAGTGATTGATGAATGCGAGTGTATCATCGATGGTATTTGCCGGTTTGGGATACATATACTTGGTTATTTGATGCGTAAAAAAATGAAAGATAGCTTCTGCATCGCTTACTTGAATTGGTGTTAAGATCATGTTTTTAGTTTCTAACGTTTTATTCATTTACTTATCCTCTAGATAAACACTCATTGAATTGAGGTCGACTACAACCTTTTCGTTTCTGCTTGTCGGTATATTCTTGCCAATATAATCAGCTCGTATTGGTAATTCTCGGTGACCACGATCGATTAAGATAGCAAGTTGTATCTGATTGGGTCTTCCGTGATCGAGTAGTGCATCCATTGCAGCTCTAACACTTCTTCCCGTATAGAGCACATCATCGACTAAAATAACATTTTTATCATGAATGTCAATCTTCTGCATTGATGGTTTGACTTTATCATGGATATCATCGCGATATGCGTGGATATCGATGGGATAGAGAAGCGCATCAACATCCGCAAAACGCTTGAGATTTTCCTTGAGCATTTGAGCGAGTGGAAAACCCTTCTTTAAGATACCGACAAACACGATATCATTAAGATTTTGATTTCTTTCTATGATTTCATGTGTCATACGTTTCATCGTTCTTGAGAGCTGTTCTGCATTCATTAGTTCCTTCATGTTATCACCACTTTTATCATATCATTTTTTTATCATTTTAGGGGTTGTAATTCTCAAAATACATGATATACTTTAAACAGTAAAGGTCCTTTAAGCTATGCCAGAGAGCATATCAAGGTATCCATATCACACTACCTATGCTTGAAGGACACCATGAGGTGTCTTTTTTGCTGAAGGCCTTTAAAAACTAAATCAAAGGAGATTTGTTCATGAATGAAAATGGTATGATCGTTGGTATTCAAGAAAGACCGTCTTCGATTGGCAAGTGGATTGTTTTGAGCTTGCAGCATGTCTTCGCAATGTTTGGAGCAACCGTCTTGGTTCCGCTGTTAACAGGACTTGATGTTGGGGTTGCTTTGGTAGCAAGTGGTATTGGTACGCTCATTTATATTGCATGTACGAAAGCAAGAGTTCCTGTATATCTTGGAAGTAGCTTTGCTTACATCCCACCGATTACTGCAGCCGTTGCAAGTGCGGGTGGTGCTGCATCCGCTTACTTCGGTTTGATGACCGTAGGTCTTGTCTATATTGTAGTTGCAGTCGTTATTTTCTTTGTGGGTAGTGGTTGGCTTAAAAAATTGTTACCTCCTGTTGTCATCGGTCCGATGATTATCATTATTGGAATGACCTTAGCACCTGTTGCTATCTCTTCTTCAGGATTTGATGGATCACAGGGATGGGAAGTACCTTTGGTAGCAACCATCACCTTCTTATCGGTTGTATTGCTCTCGACGAAAGCTAAAGGATTCCTACGCATTGTCCCCTTTCTTGTATCCATCTTTATTGGTTACATCGCATCCATCATCGTTGGACTCGTTGATTTAAGTGTTGTTTTTGCAGATGTTAAATTCTTTCAGTTACCAAACTTTAGTTTTGTTGGAACGTATTCCCTTGACTTAAGTAATGTCTTAATGTTTGCACCTTTAGCATTTGTAACCATTGCTGAACACATCGGTGACCACGTTGTCTTAGGTGAAATTACAGGTAAAGATTTCTTAACTGATCCAGGATTAAGCCGTACACTCCTTGGTGATGGTATTGCAACTTTTGTAGCAGGTGGTATCGGTGGTCCAGCCAACACAACTTATGGTGAAAATACCGGTGTCGTTGCGATTACTCGCGTCGGTTCTGTTTGGGTAACAGGTTTAGCTGCATGTTTTGCGATTCTGCTAGGATTCTTTGGATATATTCAAGCATTTATCAACAGCATCCCATGGGCAGTCATCGGTGGAATGACCATCGTGCTCTATGGACTAATTGCAGCAAACGGTGTCAAAATACTGATTAAAGATCGTACAGATTTATCAAAGATGAAGAACTTGATCATCGTATCAACCATGCTTGTTATCGGTTTAGGCGGAGCTGCTCTAAACTTTACTGCTTTCCTTAAACTTTCAGGTATGAGCTTTGCAGCAATCGTTGGTATTCTATTAAATCTTCTCATCACATTGCTTGAAAAAGTTGGACCGAAGACTGAATAAATAAAAACGTATAAAAAAAGGGATGTCCAATTGTTTGGGCATCCCTTTTTATGTTAATTAGCTATTAGAAAACATTTAAGAAAACAAGATAAGCAATGAAAAGTGCTGTAGCCACATAAAGCAATGGACTAACTTCTTTTGCCTTCTTGCTAGCAATCATGACGATCACATAGGTTAAGAAACCAAAACCAATACCATCAGAGATGGAGTAAGCTAACATCATGATCATAATGGTCATAAAGCTTGAAATCGAAATTTGCCACTTATCCCATTCAATCTTACCGATTGAAGTTGCCATCATCGTACCTACGATAACCATTGCTGCTGCAGTAACACTTGGTGTAATGAGTGATAAGAGTGGTGATAAGAAAATGGATAGCAAGAAGAGTAAACCAGTAAATGCTGAGGCAAGACCTGTACGTGCACCGGCACCAACACCTGATAAAGATTCAATATAAGAAGTGACTGTTGATGTACCAAGAACAGATCCAACAACGGTTGCAGATGCATCGACGATGTTTGCTTTTTGAATTTCTTCTTCACTGACATTTTCCATTTGTCCCGTGACTGCCATCAGGGTACCGGAGGTATCAAAAAAGTCAACGAATAAGAATGCAAACACTGCAAACCATCCTGCTGGTGATGATAAAAGGCCACCTAAACCACTAAAAGCTGCACCAAAGGTTGGTTTAAGTGATGGAACAGAACCCGCAAATGATGTGTAGACTGGCATATTTGCAATACCAAAACCTTCACCAAGAATGAGTCCAACAACGGCTGTAATGATTAGACCAAAGAAGACAGCTGCTTTCACCTTAAAGGCAAGAAGGATCATGGTGATCACAATACCGAATAAAGCGAGGAGTGCAACAGGTTCAGCTAAACTACCGAAGGAGGTAATCGTACCACCTGTGTTAACGATAATACCAACATTGGATAAACCAATATAAGCGATAAAGAAACCAATACCAGAACCAATCGCATACTTGAGTGATTGAGGAATTGCATTAACAATCTTTTGTCTCAAACCTGTTAAAGTAACGATTAAGTAGAGTACACCAGATACTAATACTGCTGCCAATGCTTCTTGCCAAGAATAACCCATGTTCATGACGATGGTAAATGAGAAGAATGCATTGAGACCCATACCTGGGGCAAGTGCAATTGGTAATCTTGCAAAAAGACCCATTGCAATCGTTGCTAAACCTGCAGCAAGTGCTGTTGCTAAGAATACAGCGTTGACATCAAGACCTGCTACTCCGCCGTATCCGCTCATTAAAGCTGGATTAGCGAACAAAATGTAAGCCATGGTAAGGAAGGTTGTTAAACCACCGAGCAATTCTTTACCAATGGTTGTACCCCGTTCTTCGATCCGGAAGTACTTTTTGATAAACTCCATTTCAATTCTCCTTTTTCTGATTTTTGTATTCATATGTATGTGAAAAATAAAAAAGAAAAAAACCACATGAGTGATGTGGTCTCTACATATGAAAACGAGAAAAAGATGTTTTCATATCGTAGTCGCAATTTTCACGGAATTGCGGTAGAAACTCGACCTCCACATCAGGTCTATTATACGATACATTGAATACGTAATCATTATAACAACGAAAGATAGACATGTAAAGGGTGATTTGTAAAAATAATAAAAGTAAGCGCTTTTATTTTTTGAAGACTACTTGACACATCACACATGATATCTCCTGCATGATAATATTCATCGTTTAATCGCGAGATATTTGAATCCATTTGAAGAATTTTATAAGCAGTGTAGATAACATCATTCCTGCAACAACCGAGATCACAAACCCCCACCAGTTATCCATGAGAAAAACAACAAAAATGCCTCCATGTGGTGCGGGTACCGATGTTTGAAACATCGCAACAAGCATGGCTGCAAACATACTACCTATAATCAAAGAGAGATGAAGGCTCTGTTTGTGTTCTTTCACAAAAGGTATGGCTCCCTCGGTGATAAATGATAAACCAAGCATCCAGTTATTCTTTCCTTGTATTTTTTCTGCTTCAGAATAATCTGATTTAAAAACAAACGTTGATAATGCAATGGCAAGTGCAGGCACCATACCTGCAGCCATGATAGCTGCCATTAAAACAGATTGGTGGCCGTGAATGATTGAGATGACACCAACGATATAAGCCAACTTATTGATAGGTCCACCTAAATCAACAGCCATTAATCCACCTAAAACAATTGAGAAAATAATCAAATAGATACCTTCCATCACCACGATAGCATCAACCATCCAAAGTGAAAAAGGTGAGATGACATAATTAATGCCTAACATGATTAATGAAATGAATAAAACACCAAAAAAAGGGTAGATAAGTACAGGCTTGATGCCAGATAATGATTTGTGCAATTTTTTAAAAACGAATTTAATGATTTCAATCACATAGCCTGCCATAAAGCCACCGAGGATGGCTCCAATAAATCCTGAATCACCTACAAGCGCTAAAGCTCCTGCTGCTATCCCTGGGGCAATACCGGGTCGATCAGCAATGGAATACGCTATAAAACCAGCAATGATTGGATAGGTATAGGATAAGACAAGTGTTCCCACATCATTTAAATAAGGAAAATGATTTGATAAAAAGTCTAGGGATGAGAATGCGATTAAAAGACCTCCTGCAACAACAAAAGGTAACATATAGGAAAAACCATTCATTAAATGCTGATAAATCTTAAAGCGTTCTTTCATCATCAATCCTCTGTATGATCATAGACTTTGACATATCCATCCAATAAGCGTTGAATGAGCGCATAAGCTTCTTGGATACCTTTTCGAATGGGTACATCTATCAAAGGTTTACCATGAAACCTTTTTTTATCGATACGTATATCGGATGCGATGATCACACCGATACTTTCTGCGATATCTTTTTTTGTCAGCGGATTTTCAACACCGATGGAACCGTTGGTTTCACATTTGATATCGACACCGAGTGCCTTTCCTGCTGTTTCTAACATTTCAGCTGCCATATAGGTATGTGCAATACCTGTGGGACATGCTGTAACACATACAATCTTTTTCATAAAAAACCTCTAATCCATGGTATATAGTAGGGATAATACTTCTTCTTTGGTTTTCGCATCCATAAGAGCATCCCGATAATCACGATGCATCAACTTTCTTGATAGCATCGCTAAAACCTTGAGGTGCGACTGTGTACCATCCTCAGGCATAGCAATCATAAAGAAGAGTTTTGCATCTTTTCCATCCATAGCATCAAAAGGAATACCTGTGTCATGTCTTGCAAAGATAACGGATGGTTTAGTAACAAATTTTGACTTTGCATGGGGTATTGCAATGCCATACCCGATACCTGTTGATGTCATCACTTCACGTTCATAAACATCTTGAATAAATCCTTCAAAAGATGAGATGGCTTGATTTTTATCCAATATTCTTGCTAGAGCATGAATCGCTTCATCTTTGGTGGATGCTTCTAAATTGAGATCAATTGAATGGATAGTTATCAAATCTTGGATGACCATATCATAGCTCCTCTATAACCACTTTTGTCTGATACTTTTGAATATCTGCATGGGTAGCAAGTTTACCACCAAAAACGGTGGCTGATGCAGCTGCTACAGCTTCGATAAACGCAAGTTTTGGATCTTGAGTCAGTTGATACATCGCAACAAATCCAGCAACCATTGAATCACCTGCACCAATCGATGAAACAACTTTACCCGTGATAGGATGTGCTAAATAAGCTTTTTCGTTATCTAAATAGAGTGATCCTCGACTACCCAGTGAAATGATTAAATGCTCAACACCTCGATAAATGAGTTGTCTGCCATAAAAGATAATTTCATCAAGTTCAAATAGATCCATGAGAAGATAGTCATTGAGTTCTTTTAAATTGGGTTTCATTAAGAACGGTTTAAAATCGATAAACTGGTGAAACATATCACCGGGAGTATCCATGATAAATGGAATATCTCTTTGATGACAAATGTCAGCAATTTGTTGAAACGCATCTCTTTGTCCATATGGAGCTGAACCTCCAACAATGACTAAATCATCTTTGTTCAATGTTTTGATGCGGTTTGTAATCAGTTCAAACTTGTCATCTTTAACACGCGGTCCATCATGATTGATTTCGGTTTCATGATCAACTGTCATTTTGATATTGATTCTGGTATCCCCGTCAATCCAAATGGGGTCGAGTTCAAGTTTATGCTCTTTTTTTATTCGCTCATAGAGGTAGTGACCTGTAAATCCACCTAAAAAAGTGATGGGAACGGAATCAATGCCCAAGTTTTTAAGGACAACAGATACATTGATACCCTTCCCCCCTGGATGAAGTGTACCTTTTTTAAACCGATTGAGTTGGTTGACTTCAAACCGATCGACTTTAATTTTATAGTCAATGGCTGGATTGAGTGTCAGCGTATAGATCACAAACATCGCCCCTTTAGTCTTATTGTAACGGATTTTAACTAAATATCGAAAGAAATAACGCTCGTTATAAAAAAAAGAGGTGGTGGACACCTCTTTAAGCAATCGTTTTTCGTTTGAAATTACCAAATACGTTTTTAACTGGCCTTGTGACAACAAATGCATCAGGATCAACCGATTTGACAAGTGATAGGAGCGTGTGAAGTTCATAAGATGAAATCACAACGTAGATGAGTGTTTTTTCATGATGTGAATAAGCGCCTTCAACACGCATCAGTGTCACTCCTCGATAAACCTTATGCAAAATTTCATCAACGAGTATCTGTGGTGTATTCGTGATAATATCAACCGATAAGAACTGATAGGATGTATGCATTCGATCGGTTAGAATGGTTGTTACAATGATGCGGATGACGGTATAGGATGCAATCACACCACCGGTAATAATTTCTCCGGAAGGTCCCATTTTTCCACCTACGATCAATCCACCTAAGATCGCAATCGCTAGATTCATAACCATTGAAATAAAGCCTACAGATTTACCCTTTTTTAGGGAGTAATATTGAGCAACGATATCTAATCCGCCGGTAGATGTCCCAAAGCGTAGGGCTGCACCACCACCAACACCAATCAATAATCCACCAAGCACTGCAGCAGCAAAGGCATCACCACGCTCGGTTAATCCCATATTGACAACAGGTAACCAGGATAGAATAAATGCTTGTAAAACGATGGATATGATGCTGTGAATGGTAAAGCGGTGTGAAACACCAAACCATCCCAGCAATAGAATAGGTATATTGAGTACAATGATGAAGATACCTAAGAAGTGAGGTCCTAAGTCAAGACCAAACCAAACAAAAATACTGTCTCTAACGAGCTGTCCAACACCGGGTATACCTCCTGTATAAAGAGGTACAACAGACGCTTCTAAGAACCAAGCAACACCGATACCATAGACAATTGTCGAGATGACAACAGCAATCAAACGGTATACTTCAGGCATTACTTTGAGTTTCATCGTATCCGATTTAAAGAATGTTTGTAGCTTATTCATTTTGATCACTTAGTATCTCATCGAGTTTTTTGTTGATGTCATAGCGTTCAAATAGGACTTCGGGTTTGCCCAAAGTTTGTGCTTTGTAATTTCCAAAGGTTTCAATCGATTTGAATGATAAATCAGTAACACCAATCTGAGATGCAATTCGCTTAGACGTTTCTGGAATAAAAGGTTGTAATAGAACTGCAACAAAGCGAATGGTTTCCAAAAGATGATAGAGCACATGATCTAAAAGATCTTGCTTCGTAGAATCCTTAAATAAAACCCAAGGTTCTGAAACATCGATATATTTGTTAGCATGCCGTGCAAGCTTGACCACTTCTTCTAGAGCATCTGATACCTTTAGATCTTCAAAATGCTTACGGACAAGAGGTAGTACTTCAAGTGCTTTTTCACGAAGTGATAGTTCAAACGGTTCATCAAGAATCACTTTTTTAATAACACCTTCGCGATACTTATGTGCCATACCAATACTTCTGTTGACAAGATTTCCTATGGTATTGGCTAAATCAGAGTTATTTCTTTCAATTAAAAGCTCATAGGTAATGTTTCCATCAGCAGCAAAGGGAATTTCATGAAGTACATAATATCTTACGGGATCCACGCCAAAGTAGGAGACGAGATCATCTGTATACATGGTGTTTCCAACCGATTTACTCATCTTCGATTTATTAACTAAAACCCAAGGATGTCCAAAAATCTGTTTGGGAAGTTCTAGACCTAAAGCCATGAGAATAATCGGCCAATATATCGTATGAAATCTTAAGATATCTTTACCAATTAAATGAACATCTGCTGGCCAGTATTTGAGATAAGCTTGTGATCTTGGTTGGTCTGGATGATAATCAAGACCCGTAATATAGTTTGATAGAGCATCAATCCATACATAAACTACATGACCTGGATCAAACTCTACCGGAATACCCCATTTAAAAGATGTTCTTGAAACGGATAGATCAGGAAGTGGTTCCTTGAGGAAATTTTGAATCATTTCATTTCTTCTGGATTCGGGTTCTATAAACTCAGGATGCTTTTCGATGTGTTCAATGAGACGATCTTGATACTTGTTGAGCTTCAAAAAATAAGCAGCTTCTTTGGTCCAAACGGGAATATCTCCACTGGGACCCTTGCCATCAACGATATCTTTTTCTAAGATAAACGATTCGTCAGCAACCGAATACCATCCTTCATATTCACCGAGATAGATATCCTTTTGATCATAGAGTTTTTTAAAGATAGCTTGAACAGACTTAACATGTCTTTCATCGGTTGTGCGGACAAATTGATCATAAGAAATCTGGACTTTATCATAGATACGTTTGATTTCCGATGAAATATGATCCACATATGCTTTTGGACTCAGTTCATTAAGGGCAGCTTTCCCTTCGATCTTTTGTCCGTGCTCATCGGTTCCTGTTTGAAAAAAGACATCGTAGCCTTCCAAACGCTTAAAGCGGACAATCGCATCCGCTAAGATGGCTTCATAGACGTTACCTATGTGGGGTATACCTGAAGCATATGCAATGGCTGTTGTGAGATAATATTTTTTGTTGTTCATAATTAAAACCTCCTAAAAAAATAAAAATCATCCTTAAAAATATCTAAGGACGACAATGTCGCGGTACCACCTTAGTTCTGATTGCTCAGCACTCGAATCCTTAACGCGGATATACGTTTTAACCTACCTATCGGCTAAAAGGCTCGAAAACCATGTTCCTCTTTAATCGGAATCGCTTGCACCATCCGCGATCTCTCTTAAACCTGCACTAAAGACTACTCTTTTTCTCATTGCCTATTATAATCATATTATACGTTATACTACTAAAAAATCAAGCCTTAATATCATCGATTTTAACCATACGATAAACTTCACTCTTGGTGAGCTTATGTCTTTTAGCAACCATCTTCATCGCATCTTTTGTAGGATACCCTTCTTCAATGAGCAAAAGATAGTGTTCTTTAACACCTAATATAGGTTCATCCTTTAATTGTCTACCTTCTAATACAATCACATACTCACCCTTGGTATTGATTTCTAAATCCTGAGCATCTTTGAGTGTGGTTCGTGTGATGGTCTCAAATGCTTTGGTAAGTTCTCTAGCGAGCACGACTCTTCTGTTTCCGTAGGATTCAAAAAGATATTTAAGTGTCTTTTCTATGCGATTGGGTGATTCATAGATAACGAGTGTTTCTTGGTGTGATGAATAGGTATCTAGGGTTGACTTTATGTCACTAATCTTTTTAGGTAGAAAGCCAATAAACGTAAAGGGTTGCATCACCAAACCTGATGAGATGAGTGCTGTTAAGATGGCACTTGCTCCAGGAATCGAGACAACATGAAATCCATTTTCGATGACTTTGACAATAATTTCATAACCTGGATCACTGATTCCCGGTGTACCGGCATCACTGATCAGTGCGATGTTTTTGTTGTCATTTAACAAATCAATAATCTTTTGTTCTTGTTCATATTTATTGAATTCGTGATAACTGAGTAGAGGCTTTTTAATGTTGTAATGGTTTAATAAAACACCAGAGGTTCTCGTGTCCTCTGTGAGTATGAGATCAACACTTTCTAAGATATGAACTGCACGCAGCGTCATATCTTCTAGGTTACCAATCGGGGTAGCGACAACATAGAGTGTCGGTTTTTTTTCTTTAAAACTTCGTTGGATCAATGGTGGACAACTCGCTTCGCTTTTTCTCTTAAGTCTCTTTCCATATAAACAATGCGCATCAATTGTTTTTTCTTGACTTCACTGATATCAAATTTCTCACGAATGCTTTCCAAAAAGAAATGTTCGGTTGTATTGTAGAAATCATCGGTCATCGTAATCTTGATTAAGTTTAAATAAACGATGTTTTTAACCGTTGGACTCGCATCTATAAAGTATTCAATCGTTTCATTCAAATCTGCTGAAAGTGCAAAGTGATATTCTGATACAATACCGTCTCCCACTTCAGCAAGCATGATATTTAGAAGTCGTTTTTCTAAATCTGTAGGTTCTCCATCAACAGAGACCATGTGCATGACAAGATCAAGAAATTTAAGTTTGTCTTTTCGATTGAGCAATGTGAGCAACATGTTTTTTTCCTCCATAAATATCTGTAAGTTCCTGAGTAGGAATATGTTTTTCGTGATATAGAATGAGCGGTTCGATGACGTTAAGTCCAGGACTTCCCTGTTTCATCGCTTCAATGAGCACATGGTTAGCATGATGATTTAAATACGGATGAACAAATCGGACACGCTTAGGTGTGAGTCGATGTTTTTCTAGGAGTAAGACAATTTCACCAAAGCGTTCTGGACGATGAATCATCGTCAGATATCCACCAAATTTGAGCGACTTTGAAGCAACTTCTATCAGTTCTTCAAGGGTTAACATCACCTCGTGTCTAGCAATCGTTTCATCTTCACTCTGATTGACATTTGAAGTTTCTGTTATCTTAAAGAACGGTGGATTGGATACGATGAGATCGATATCTTTCATCTTTAAATCTTTGATATCCATATGCATGACAGAAAGTTGGTTTTCTAGATGATTAAGCTTAATATTGTGTAATGCTTGGAGATAACGTTCTTCTTGAAGTTCTACACCGATGATCTTAGCCCGTGTTTTTTTAGAAAGGTAGAGCATCAAAGGTCCAGCACCTGTTCCAAGATCAAGTACGGTCTTTGCTTTTGCTGGTATCTTAACAAAATCTTGAAGTAAAATGGTATCCAAATTGAATGCCATATGTGATTGTTGATCGATCCAAAGATCGGTACCAAGAAGCGTACGAAGCATATTATATACGACTAATATCGGCTAAAGCAAGCCATTCCACACCGTTGTCTGGATGAGATACTTTAACCTTTTGACCAATGATGTTAAGTTCGATAACCGTTGCCTCTCCTTGAGGTGTCATTACTTTTTCTTTCACATCTGGCATGACTTCTTTAAGTTCAGTATACACATCATCTTCATACTTGATACAACATAAAAGTTTACCGCAAACACCACTGATCTTTTGTGGGTTTAATGCGATATTTTGATTTTTAGCCATCTTAATCGATACCGTATCAAACTCTCCAATGAAGGTCGTGCAACATAAAATAAGTCCACAAGGTCCAATACCACCAATCATCTTAGCAGCATCTCTGGGTCCAATTTGTCTAAGTTCAATACGTGTATGATAGACTTCGGATAAATCACGAACAAGATTTCTAAAATCAATGCGATTTTCAGCTTCAAAATAGATGAGAAGACGTTTACGATCGAGTGTATACTCGGCTCCTAAAACTTTCATTTCCAGTTCATTTTGTTTAGCGAGCGCTTTAGCTTTTTCAACAATACTCGGTTCAAGTGATTGATTGAGTTCATCTTCTTTTAAATCATATTCGGTTGCTACTCTTAAAATCGGTTTGAGTTCAGAGGTTAACTCTGTCTCTTCGATTTCTTTAAACTTATAGACTTTACCTATTTCAATACCACGTGTCGTTTCAACAACGACGCGGTCATTTTTTTCTATCGTTAAATCTCCATAGGAGAAATAATATTTTTTCCCTGCTTCTTTGAATTGTACTAAAGCAACATGCATAGATCTACCTCTTCTTTTCTAAAATATATAATAAATGATCCAGTGCCAGTTCTAAGTTGATATAGTATGATTGTTGTTGTAAGACGGTTTGAATTTGTTCGATGAGATCGTTGACCTCACTTACTTGCATTTTATCACTTTGTACTAAAATAACTTCGCGTAAAAACTTGTAAGTGATCGGTTGATGTGTACGGTAATGAACAAAATCAAGAAAATAGAGCAGTAATAACTCTAAAAAATGCATAAAGAATTCACGGTTTTGCGTTAAGAATCGGGCTTTATCACCAAAATAGATGGGATATGAAATATCCTTGCGATCCCAAAGGTTTGCCATTTCTTCTAGCATAGCAATGAGATCCGTAAAATTAGGATCTTCTGCTAAAAGTGTTGCTTCCTCGATATTTTTTGTAACATAAGGAGCTAAGATAGCAACCCTCTCATCGACACCAAGCTGAATCAATTCTTGTTCCATGTCCAGTTCATCGATGCTCTTTAAGGTGAGTATTTGAGAGCGTGACTGGATGGTGCGAAGCACATTTTCTTTATCTTCTGCAAGTAAAAACCCAAATACGGTATGACTTTGAGGTTCTTCCATAAACTTGAGTAAGGAGTTAGCTGCAGCGATACTGATCTTTTCGATACCTTTGATGACATAAATGCGTGGTCCACTCACCAAAGCTGTCTTGGAAAATTCAGATTGAAGATAGAGTATTTGTTCCTTCTTAATCGATAATCCGTCAGGTTCAATAACAATCATATTTTGAACTTTACGTTCTTTGATCAAAAGTTTGAGGTGCGGTGATTCGGGTTTGTCCTGATTGAGAATCAAATAAGCAACATCATCGACGAGTTGAGACTTTCCCGATCCCTTAGGACCAACGATTAAGTAGAGGTGTGCCAGACGGTTTTTTTGAATCGTCTGCTTGAAAAAGTAGAAAGCTCTTTTCATAAGCGCTTTAATATCTCTTGCATGATCTGATCTTCGATGACTTCAATGGGAGCTTCACCATCGATTTTAATCATGCGCTCTGGATATCTTTTAAGTACTTCAAGATAACCCTCTCTCACTTTCGTATGAAAATCGAAAGCTTCTTGATCTAGGCGGTCATATTTCGACCGGTGCTTGATGCGTGATAAACCGATTTGAGGATCTAAATCGATATAGAATGTCATTTTAGGTAGATGTTCAACCGCATAGCGATTGATTGATAGAACGAAGTCAAAACCTAGATGTCTTGCATACGCTTGATAAGCGAGTGAAGAATCAAGGTAACGATCACATAAAACGATTTTGTTGTTTTTTAATGCGGGGAGAATAACTTCATCTAAATGTTGTGCTCTAGAGGCAGCCAAAAGAAGCGCTTCGGTATAAGGTGTTACACCTTGATATTTAGGATTCAAAATAACATCACGAATCGCTTCTGTGATAAGTGATCCCCCGGGTTCACGGGTTGTAACTACTTCATAGTTTTCTCTTAAGCGTTGAGCGATGTTTTGGATCAGCGTCGTTTTACCTGTACCTTCGCCACCTTCAAAGGTGATAAACATAAGAACACATCCTTTTTTATGATCGTTTATTATAGTTTATTTTAACGAGAAATAATCCTCTTGCTTCTGCTGTTTTTCCAGCAAGATGTCTATCTTTTGTCTCTAAGATTTCAGAGATGATTTCAACCGGTTTTCGGTTTAAACCGATTTGAATGAGTGTACCCATCATGGAACGAACCATGTATTTGAGAAATGAATTACCATGAAATGTGAAAATGTAGTGCTTACGCGTTTCTTTAAATTGAATATCATAGATCGTTTTAATCGTGGACTTTCCTTCAACCCTTTGACAAAATCCGATAAAATCATGGGTTCCTATCAAAGCTTTGTAGGCTTCTTTCATACGTTCGACATCAAGATTAGGATAATAGACTTCATAGTTTTTGGTAAAAGGAGTTTCTGGTTTTTTAGCAAGTACATACTTATATACCTTGGAGGTTGCGCTGTGTCTTGCATGAAAATCACTTTCTACCTTGACAACTTTTTTAATTCTGATATCTAAAGGAAGTCTATCGTTGATTCCTCGAACCCAAATGTCAGAGGGTAGATCGATTTTGGTATCAAAATGAAAGACTTGTCCGATGGC
Source organism: Acholeplasmataceae bacterium (assembly GCA_034005105.1). Lineage (GTDB taxonomy): Bacteria > Bacillota_I > Bacilli_A > Acholeplasmatales > Acholeplasmataceae > Peloplasma. The sequence goes on from JAVEVJ010000016.1 coordinate 15,757, forward strand.
ATGAACACCCTTATCCGTTCTTCCAGCACTGTGAATTTTTATCTCAGATTGCGTCATGAGACGCATCGCTTTTTCAATCACTTCTTGAATACCGATACCGTTCAATTGTTTTTGAAAACCGACATAGTTTGAGCCATCATATGCGACTATCGCTTGATATCTCATCCAAGAATCCTACCTACAATGAGTGCTGCTAAAAAGAGGGTAATGATGACAAGGGATGCGATATCGGCAAATCCAATACGATATTCATCGATTTTGGTGCGTTTCGCTCCGATAATATAACCTCTAACTTCCATCGCATTACCTAGATCTTCTGCTCGCTTAAACGAGATAACAAAGACCGGTATGAGAAGGGAGATGATTTGAACGACTTTATCTTTAAACTTACTTTCTTTAAAGTCAACACCTCTGGATGCCTGAGCTTTCATAATCTTTTCTGTTTCACCAAGGAGTGTTGGAATGTATCTGAGTGTCAACGATAACATCATGGCAATCACATCAACTGGAACCTTGATCCATTTGAGTGGTTTTAAGAGTGATTCTATCGCATAATTGAGATCTGTTGTCATCGTTGTAAATGTGAGCAGTGAGGTCATGATGATGACATTGGTGATTCGAACAAAGATGAATCCCGCACGAATCAAACCTTGATCATAGATATTTAATTGATAGTTATAAAAGTTCAGTACATAGGGAAGCATATATTGTGCAAAGAAAACTAGTGCAACCGTGAAAAGAAAATATAGTATTTTAAACTTGATATATTTCTTTGACCAGTGATAAAACATGATGATTAAGATGATAGCTATCACACTGGTCAGTGAAAGATGAAAATCGAAGGTTGTGAGTAACTTGCCATCACTGATAAAGAAAAGTTGAATCAAAAAGGTAAATGTCAGCAAGAACACAATGGGACGCAGTCCGTTGATCACTTTCTTAAGTGGGATACCTGCGGTTGCAGTGAGTATGATCACACCAACAAAGATACCAAGCATGGATGCAATCGGTATCCATTCGGTTGAAATGGGAATAATAAATGTTCCCACGAGCAAAATAACAAGTGATAACAACTTAATCCGTGGATCCAAACGATGGAGCCATGAATCTCCAGGAATATATTGACCAATCGTAATATTATTCATGGGACACCTCCTTCAAGTAATCAAGGAGTGATGTGTAATCATATTTTGCTTGGTAAGGAATTCCTATTTCTTTTTCCAAGTGTTTGAGTATTTTAAGAGATGTTGGACGATCTAAGTGAAATTGCTCAAACTGAGGATGATCAAAAAGCGTTTCCTTAGGTCCATCATAGACGAGTAGTCCATTATCTAAAACGATGACCCGCTTTGCGTATTCAGCAACCAAGTCCATATCGTGAGTGATCATGATAATTGTTTTATTTTCTTTTTCGTGGATTTCTTTAAAGATAGCCATTAAATCTTTTCTTCCTTTAGGATCAAGACCCCGTGTTGGCTCATCTAAGACAAGAATCTCAGGTTCCATAGCTAGAATACCTGCAACAGCAACTCTTCGCATTTGTCCTCCCGATATACGAAAAGGAGATTGTTCAAGAAGTGATTCTTCGATCCCTACAATGCTTGCTGCACGCTTAGCTTTTAGCATAGCTTCAGCTTCGGTTGATTTAAAGTTTTTAGGTCCAAACATGATATCTTTAAGAATGGTTTCCTCAAAGAGTTGATATTCAGGAAATTGGAAAACAAGACCTACTTTTTGTCTTAAATAATTGATTTTTTCGTTTTTCTTGGGTGGTAGATTTTGTCCAAAAATAACAACATTCCCCTTTGTGGGTAACAAAAGAGCGTTCATATGTTGAACGAGTGTTGATTTACCTGATCCTGTATGCCCTACCACAGCGATAAATTCGCCTTCTGCCTTAATATCGAGTGTGATATGACCAATGGCATCATAATTAACCTTTAAGCCTCTATAGGCGTAACTTACATCTTTGAATTGAATGCCCATAGTGCCTCCAGAAGCTTAGGATCCGTTTTTGGATCTCGAGCAAGATCGTTATATAATGCCAAACCAAAGGGTAATTCAAGATGAGATGATTTGAGTAGTTCTTCTTTGAGGAAGACTTCTTTTGGTGTACCTTCTAGGATGAGTTCACCATCTTTTAAAACAACCAATCTGTCACTTAATCCAGCAAAGGATAAATCATGCGTGATGGTAATAATGGTTTTTTGAAGTGATTTGTTTAGGTATTTGATGAGTTCAACAATCTCACGTGTCCCTTCGGGATCTAACATGGATGTTGCTTCATCTAAAATGAGGATATCTTGTTCCATCGCCAATGCTCCAGCAATGGCTACTCGTTGTTTTTGTCCTCCGGATAACTGATGTGGTTCTTTACTTAAAAAATCTTCCATATTGACAAGTTTTGCATAGTGCATAATCTTTTCAGTCATTTCTTGATGTGGTATACACTGATTTTCTAGACCAAAAGCGATATCGTGTTTTACCGTCACGCCGACAAACTGATTATCGGGATTTTGAAAAACGATACCTATCTTTTTACGTATGGATGGAAGGTTTTCTTCACTCAGTAATAAACCATCGATATAAATCTCACCCGAGGTGGGTGCTAAAAGACCTACTAAACACTTAGATAGCGTCGATTTCCCTGATCCATTATGTCCCAGTATGGACACCCAAGAACCTTTTTCAATCGTTAGGCTAACTTTTTTCAAAGCTTCATCATTTTGATTATATGAAAAGCTTAAATCGTTGACTTTTATCATGTGTGTTCACCTACATTTCGTACCTTAACATTATATCATGTTAAGTAAACATATGAAAGTGGCGAACACAATATCAAACAAAAAGATTGACTAAACTTTTAGGGTAGTGTAAAAACATTGAGTATCTTATTAATTAATGTAAATGGATGGCGTTTTTTATCATTATTCTTTATAATAGATATGATAACAATATGAGGTGAAGAGATGGTCTATACATTTACAACAGATAACTTTGATAACGAGGTACTCAAGAGTGACGTTCCCGTACTCGTTGAGTTTTGGGCAACATGGTGTGGTCCATGTGGCAGGGTTGCTCCAATACTAGATGAACTTGCCGCTGATGTCAAAGAAGCTGCTAAGATTGGTAAACTCGATGTTGATGAAGAATACAAAGTTGCTGATGATTTAGGTATTATGAGTATACCCACTTTAATCGTTTTTAAAGATGGAAAAGTACATCAATCAACGATTGGCGTTCAATCCAAAGAGACACTTAAAAAACTATTAGGTCTATGAAAGACGTCGTCATTATCGGTTATGGACCTGCAGGTATCTCTGCAGCCATTTATTTGAAAAGACAGGGAATTGACGCACTTGTCATCGGAAAAGACCTAGGAGCACTCGAGGGTTACGATGATAAGGTAGAAAACTATTATGGCTTAAAAGAGCCCATTTTTGGTAAAGATCTCATAATTAACGGAATTGAACAAGCGAAACATTTAGGCATTGAAGTGATCACTGACTCCGTGATATCACTTAAGAGTGTTGAAGATAACTTTGAGGTAAAAACAGCTCATGATATTTATTTAACAAGAACTGTTTTACTCGCAACAGGCAAGACAAGGCGTACACTTCATCGACCAGGTTTTTCAACCTATCGAGGAAAGGGTATTAGTATGTGTGCGATCTGTGATGGATTCTTTTATCGAAAGAAAAAGATTGCTTTGATAGGTTGTGGAACCTACATGTTACATGAACTTGATTTTCTAAGAAAGATGACATCCGATATTACGATTTTTACCGATGGTAATCCCATAAAGGCTGACGTAGATATGCCTATTGTTCATGGAAAGATTAAACGCTTTATCGGTAGTGATCGTTTAACCCATATTGAAACAACAGATGGTACTTATGAAGTACAAGGAGCATTTATTGCATTAGGTGTTCCTAGTTCACTCGAGTTTGCAAGTCAACTCGGTGTCATCATTGAAAAAAATAATCTTAAAGTAGATCATAACTATATGTCCAATATTCCGGGTTTATTTGCAGCAGGTGATATTATCGGTGGAAAACTTCAAATCGTTAAAGCTGCTTATGATGGCATGAATGCAGCAGATGCTATTTACTCCTATCTCAATAAGAAAAAATAAATCACTTAGGGTCGACCTAAGTGATTTTTTTATCATGCTGATGTAGGTGGTTTATACTCATAAGTTGCGATTTTTCCACTTGCGATTCTAAATCCCGTCTGAGTGTTAGCTGCATTATAGGGTTGATCAAACAACCATGTAATAAAATCCGTATTGCGGTAACTACCACCAAAACTTAAACGTTTCGAAAAATCATCTCCAAGAGCATCATAAACCATTTCCATGACATTTCCTGATAAATCATACATCCCTAGTCCATTGGGTGTCTTGAGTCCAATCTCATGGGTTTGATTATTACTGTTATATAAGTTCCAGGAAACCTGATTCCGATACATGTCACCATCACTTAATTGACCAGCGTAGGTTTCAGGATCTAGCCAATATCTACCACCAAAGAGTGCAAAATCACTTCGATACTCCGTCTGGTTTACCCATCTGGCTGCCATCATCCATTCAAACATGGTGGGTAAACGGTAACCATTGGCTTCTCTGACCTTAATGCTTTCCATCACTGAAGCTGTAAGGTTAGCCTCTTTAATAACTTCATTGTTTTCGTTAACATAGATCGGTGTCAAATCCTCATATTCAGAATAGGCGTTCAGCCAAACAATCGCATCCAACCATGAAATGTTGGTAACAGGTTGATCACCTAAACTCATCGGATTGGCACCGATGGTTCCCATGCTACCCGCTTTACCTTCATGCGCAAATGTATAGCCGTTGTTCATCGCCCATGTTCTAATTTGATACCATAACTCGTAATTAACTTCGTATCTGCTCATCTGAATGCCACCATCCACCGCAAAACTTTTGTAGTGATAAGGTGGAGCAGTTATGTAATATTGAGTTCTTGCATCACCTATCGTTACCATCGGATAACGGCTCCATTTCGCATATAACGTGCTGTGATGGGTATCCGCATGTGTGACTATATTAAGATAATTTTGATCTTCGTACCAACCTGCAAAGTAGAGATTATCTTTAGTCGGTAGATAGGTGTTCAGTGGATCTCCTACATGAAGTGTGACATCTTCTAGTGCAGAACCTCCCATGGTATCAAATGATAAGTTGACCTCTGTGTCACTTGATACAAAGCGCGCATATAGTGTGACATCTTCTACATAAAAATCATTTAAGAAACTTGCATTTACGCTTTCAGTAAAGTCAGCGTCCAAATACCATCCCATAAACTGATGACCTTCTTTTTCTGGTCTATAAAATAACAACGGGAATGTATCACCAACCTCAAATTCGATGGGATTATATAAGGTACCTCCAAAGGTTTCATAACTGACCGTAATAATTGAATCTTGATTTGAACGAATTACATTATAGATATGTTTACCTAAAAAATAAGCGGGCAGACCAATGAAAAAAAGTCCAATGACAACCAAGAGGATCTTTCCAAACTTACTCTTTGTATAATCCGTGATGACTTGTCCTCTTGAACGCTTGATTCCTCTAGAAACAAGATCTTTTCTGGTTTCGCCACTGATGTTTTGTTCGTTATATTGCTCGGTCCAGTAATCATTTATTTTATTGCCTGAACTTCTTCTCATGTCTTCCCCTCCTCAAAAAACTTATCTATAATAACCATCTTAAAAGCAGGATTGTTAATACGAGCAGAAAGAAAAATCCAATGAGTTGTACTGCAGGTTTGCGGAAAAAATCAAAAAGACGATTACCCTTTTTTCTTTGAACCGCTTCTGTGATACGCTCCTCATGATCTTTCGTATGCATTTGATGATCCGCGTGAGCTTTATTCCAATACTCATTGACACGATTGCCACCTAAGTTTCTCATATAGACCTCCACAAGAAAATTATTTTTAATTATCTGTAATTATTATATCACTCAAATAAATTATTTACAAGCATCTTTGATAAAAGTGTGCATATCACCTGACATGCACACTTCATTTATTCTGCTTTCTTCTGTTCGATATATCTCAAATAGGTTGAAACAATGATCAAACCAATCGTGACAAATCCCATCCACAACAAAAACGTGCCTAAGAAGGTTACCCAAATAAAGCTTAATATCACCGATAGATTCACGACGATATTCATTGGCTTTTCTAATCTTTTTGAAATCGAATCACTTACTAGATCAATTACAATGGATATCAAATGGGTGATTATCCCAGCATAAACCAGAGCAATCACGATATTGCCTATGATGAAATAATCACCAACGAATATCGCTTGAAAAGCAGTGAATGTGATAGCTACATCACCTTTTTGATGCATGACTGGGAAAAAAAGACTACCTATAAGTGCAATTTGAACAATCAGTCGAATCAGTTTGATACGCATATTAGAGTTTTAAATCATCAACTGAATCAAGATAAGCACGAATCGGTCTAACAATGTCTTTGACTGTTCCCTTAATAAATGGATTTTGAAGTTTAGCTTCTTTAACTAAACCTAAGAAGCTCTTTGATCCGCCTAATTTACAGAGTTTTAGGTATGATTCTAATGCCTTTTCATGATTTTCTTGACTCTTAACCCAGTATTGGAAAGCACAGACTTGTGCTAAGGTGTAGTCGATATAATAGAAGGGTGCACCAAAGATGTGTCCTTGTCTAAACCAATAGGTCCCCTTTTCCATGAAGGCATCATCATCATAGTCCTTGAAAGGTAGATATTTCTTTTCAATACGTCTCCACGTAGCTTTTCTTTCATCAGGTGTCATTTCAGGTTTTTCATAGACTTCGTGTTGGAATTCATCCACTGCAACACCATAGGGTAAGAAAGATAACGCACTTGCAAGATGATTGAACTTATATTTTGCTGTATCTTGAATAAAGAATTCATGTATCCACGGCCAAGCTAAAAATTCCATACTCATGGAATGGATTTCAGCAGCTTCCATGGTTGGCCAGCGATAATCAGGAATGAGATTTCTACTTGAATAGACTTGGAAAGCGTGTCCTGCTTCATGAGTTAATACATCGACATCGTGTGATGTACCATTGAAATTAGCAAATATAAAAGGTGATTCATAACCTGGAATAAAGGTGCAGTAACCCCCACCTTGCTTACCCGCTTTTGCATCTAAATCAAGTAGTTCTTTATCGAGCATGTAGTTAAAGAATTCAGATGTTTCTTTTGACATTTCATCATACATCTTCTTAGCTCTTTCAACCTGCCATGCACGATCTCCTTTAGGTGTTGGATTACCTGTTAAAAAGGATAATGCTAAATCATAAGATTTAGGTTCTTTAATGCCTAAACGTTTCGCTTTGCGTGCTGTTAACTCATTGACGAGTGGAACAATATCTTCATAAATCTGATCACGATAGTCTTTAACATCTTTCGCATTATAGTCTGTACGACCAAAGCGATCATAACCGAGTTGTACAAAGTTTTCATATCCGAGCGTTTTAGCAATCTTATGTCTTACTTTGACCATGTCATCATAGATCCGATCGTATTGTGCTTCATTATCTTCAAAGAATTTGGATACAGCAAGCTGTGCTTGATGCCTTGTTTCACGATCTAAATCTTGAAGGAAGGGTGCCATTTGTGAGAGGTTATAAATACCATCTTTAAATGGGATTTTAGCGGATGCTTGCAGTTTTCCATATTCAGTAGATAGCTTGTTTTCTAGTTGAAGATCAGGAATGATTTCTGGTTTAAATGTCTTCTTTTCAAGTTCACCACGATCAAAAAGCAGTGAACCAAATTCTTTAACCAAACCTTCACGATGTTTGGAGTCAAGAAGTTTTTCAACAAACATCTGATTGTACTGCTGCAAAACAGGTCCATTTTCATCAAAGAATGCTTGTTCTGCTTCATAGAAAGGATCTGTGGTATCTATGCTGTTTCGAATAGATACTAAGACACCTTGGGTCTGAATGTCATCCATGATCTTAAAGATATCATAGGATGCTTTAATTTCAGTATTTAGATCTTTTCCGGTGTTGATGAGTTCAAGTTTTTCTTCTAGACTTTTCTTGACCTTATCAAGATCTGGACGTTCATACTTAAATTCACTAAATTTCATGATCGAGTACCTCTTTCTTTAGGGTTAATTATACTATGTTTTGTCTTATTAGACAAGAAATGAAAAAGGAAAGGACATCTTTCCTTTGTTTGATGTTATCTTACTTAATTTCTTAATTCCTTATTACTCTTCATGATTGATAAAGACATAACCAAAGACATAAGCATCTTGTAGTTTTAAGTCATATTTAAAGCCTACTGTTGTTTCATCTGGATGATCTATAAAATACTGTTCGATAAAACTAGAATGAATCGTGAGTGTGTTTTCTGATATTTCATAATCGTTAAGTGATATTGTGTTTCCAGTTAATCCAACAATACTCCCACCAAAAAGCTCATAGATAAATGTGATATCACTTGAGGTGTAGGTAACGGTATTATATGAAATAAGATAAGGTAGTTCGGTTTGAGTGATGGATATCGTGATATCAAGAAAACCTAAATCACCAAATGAAACAGTAAATTCGTGTTGACCCTTAGAGAGTGTAGTCAAATAGACTGATTTAAATTGTAGTTGATTATCGATGATTTCGTAATCTTGTGTTGTGATGGATGATGTGCTCGTGATATTAGCAATGGATACACCGCTTGGTAGTGTATAAATGGGTAGATTAAATGAAGAATGAATGCTGTAATTATATCTTACAGGCAAGAAATTCATCGGTAGTGAAAACTTAAGTTCATCGGTATATGGTGAATCAATATATCCTTCAGCTTGTGCTTTGATCCATCCATTAATAGATTCCATGACGGGATTATCCGTTGGTGTCGCGATGCGCGACATCGATCTTTTTATGGTAGAATCTAAGTGAGCATTAAATGCTCTGGAGGTATATATGGCGCCTTG
>JAVEVJ010000082.1:0-5017 GCA_034005105.1 Acholeplasmataceae bacterium
AAATCGTTTTAGTAAAATATGTAAGCGGTTACGAATTGTTGTACCGCTTTTGATGTGAAACGGGTTCCACATCGCACGGATTTTCTTAAGCAGAAGTCTCTACTTCTTCTAAGACATAGGTAACTGAAGATGATCCTGGAATTTCTATTGCAGCTTTGCTACCATCGATTTCGATACTAAACTGAAGTGTACTTGATCCTTTATTTTGAGCAACGATGATGATTTTACCATCTGGATTTTTAAATGCTGTAGCTAACAGATTCGTGTGGTTGGTATCCAGTTTGATACGTCTAGCACCTTGATCAACGAATTTGCTGAAATGACCAATCATATAATATTCTTCATTCTTTGTATACGTACCATCTTCATGTATGGTGACAACACCGCGGCAGTTCATACAACCGCCATTGGTTGGACCATCATTATCATCTAGTGCTAGATTCCACATCAAGACACCTTTTGCATAATAATTGATGGATCCGATGAAGACATTTTCCATGTTCCACTTCATATTATCTGAAAAATTCGTTGCCCATCCACCACCCGAACATTCGGTAAACCAGATGCCTTTATCGGGATATAACGATTGAACTTCTTGTTGAGCTGAAACGTTACCACCATAGCAGTGAAAACCAGATCCAGCGACCGCTTCATATCCGATAGGACTTGCTAGAATCGATGTCGGATAATTGGGCTTATCCCAATTGTGATCATAGGAAATAATCAAGGTTTCGATTTGTTCTTGATCAAAGGCTTCCTTTAATTTAATGATAAATGATAGCTGTTGTTGAGCGCTCATGTACATGGTCGGATAGTTGGTTGTTTGATGGAGAGGTTCGTTTTGAGGTGTGACTGCATAAATATTTAAACCTTCTTCATTGTATGCTTGAATAAACTTGACGAAATAGGTTGCATATGCGTCTAAGTAATCGTTGATGAGTGAGCCACCATTCATGGTCTTCGTTGTCTTCATCCATGCAGGTGCTGACCAAGGTGATCCTAGCAGCTTTATCTGTGGATTGATTTCAAACGCTTTTTTCAACATAGGGACCACATAATGTAAGTCACGTTCGATGGAAAAATGTTCCATCGTTAGATCAATTTGATCATCTAAAAGATCATTATATGAATAATTTGATAAAGCAAAATCGGATGCACCCATAGGTAGTCGAACAAACGCTATACGAATGCCTTCTTCACCAAAGAGGTCGTTCATAAGAATTTGTTGTTGTTCTAGACTGAGTTGACTGATCAAATAAGCAGATGATTCAGTCATTGCAGCACCAAAGCCATCCATTTCTTGATAGGTGATGCTTGGATCAAGAGACATCTTATAGTATCTAGACTCTGCGTCTACTTGGGTAACCACAGGTTCTTTTTGAGTGAGCAATTCACTTTTGTCTCCCCTAGTGATATAAGGTGTTAGGGTATATTGTTTAATCACTGGTGGTGTCTCCTCCTCTTTACATCCTTGAATGGTTATCATCACCATGATGACGATAATTAAAACAAATATTTTTTTCATATGGTCTCCTTCGTCGATTCACGAATGACCAGTGAAACAGGACATTTCGTAATTTCAGGTAGTGTTTCTTCTGGATTTTCAATCATATGAATGAGTAGATTTGAAGCAGTCTCACCGAGCAACTTTCTGTCTTGTCGAATCGTTGTCAATGAGGGAGTGAAATGTTTGGCATAGGTGATATCATCAAAGCCAATCACTTGAATATCTTCAGGAACACGAAGTCCTCGATCTTTAATCGCGCGAAGCACGCCTAAAGCGAGATCATCTGAATTAGCTACAACAACTTCGGGTAACATGTCGCTAAAAAGTGTCTGCATCGCTTGATAACCTGAAGTAAAACCGAATGAATCCGTATGGATAATGTGTGAAATGTCAAATCCAAATGCATGTCCGATATGTTTGAAATGTTCGATACGTTCGACAAATGCTTTGGATGATGTTGGTCCAGCAATCAAGGCTATCTTTTCCTTTTTAAGCTGATACTTGATATGTTCTAAAATGAGACTCATACCCTGTTCATTATCAGAGATAACGGTATGAAGACCTGGTAAGATCATGTCATTCGATACGCAAGGAATACCTTTGCCAATCAGTTCATATAATCCATGATCGTCATAGTTACCAACAACAATGTAAATACCATCAACCCGTTTATTTAAACACCATTCATAATAGGACATCTGATGTTCACCCAACTTTGTGACGATAAAGGATAGTTCATAACCTCTCTTTTCGGAGTGACTCTTAAAATGTTGGAGTACCGATGAAAAGAATGAATGTTCAAGTCCGACGTTCGATTCTTCTGTGAATACCACACCAAGTGTATATGAGCGTTTTGATTTTAATCTTCTAGCAGACGATGCAGGAACATAACCGACCGATTGAATATAATCTAAAACACGTTGTCTTGTTTTTTGACTCACCGAACCACTGCGATTGATGACTTTGGATATGGTTCCTGGTGAAAGATTGAGTTCTTTAGCAATCGTGTAGATATTTTTACGGTCGTTCAAACTCACTCACTTCTTTCGTAGACCTTCACATATTGAAATTTCATAACTGCAGGGAAGATTTGATCATCGATTTCTCCTCCCCATGTACCACCGATCGCGAGATTAAGAATTAAATAGAAAGGTTGGTCAAATGGCCATTCAGCTCGAGGAACATAATCTTTCTTGTTAAACCTTACAATTTCTTTGCGATCGATATAAAAGATAAATTGATCTTCACTCCAGTCCATACTGTACTCATGAAAACCTTTTAGAATACCTGGAACCTTGAGTGCTAGTGTTGGTTGATTACCTATGAGATGATGATTTGTTCGAGAATGAAGGGAGAAATGAATCTGTTCAGGATTGTGCCCGACATGCTCCATTAAATCAATCTCACCACATGCTGGCCATCCTGCTTCCTTCATATTCGTTCCAAGAAACCAAATAGCTGGCCATGTGCCTTTTCCGATTGGTAGCTGTGCCATCACTTCAACACGACCATACATGATATGTTTTTTACCCTTTGTGGTCAGTTTTGCTGATGTATATGCTCGGTGCTCATACTTTTCTTTGTGAGCTGTGATATGGAGTATGCCATCTTTGATACATACATTTTGCAGACGGTCAGTATAAAACTGTGCTTCATTATTTCCAAAACCATGTCCAGCAACTTCAATTTGCCAGTTGTCTTCGTTGGGTCTACCATCATTATTGAATGTGTCTTCCCATACAAGCTTATACATCGCTTGCCTCCCTGTATACATCATAAAGCATCTTTTTATTCTCTAAATTCAAGTAAATACGTGGAGAATTGATGTCTGAAGTGTTTTCTTCCTCAATGACAAGTACTTTTGCATCTTGACTTAATGTATGTGTATGAAAGATTCCTTTGGGTATGCGATACACCTTGTTAGGCTCTAAGTTTTGATAGGAAAATCCTGTAATTCGATCTTGTTCTACGTGTGCAAAATAGAGAATACATGATCCTTGCAAGAGAACAAATGCTTCATCTGATTCATCGTGTGCTTCAACAAAGTTGATATTATCAATTTCTAGTTCATCGATGTAATTAAGCATTGCGACACGCCAAGAGTTAAATGCAAATAGCTTTTGGTATCCCATTGTATCAAAACTATGGATGTCAACATATTTCATCTAAATGCACCTCGATTATTTCGCCACCAGGTATCATGTCCTGTGTGATTTCTTGACCATTAACTTGAATTTTATGAATATGATACATGTGATAATCTAACAATTTGGGATTATGATAAATAAACGTTGTGAGTTTCCCAAAGAGATAGGTTGTTATGCAAGCTTTTCCATCGATAAAGTCTTCTTTTTTTAGTTTTGGCTCAAGTGTTAGTTTTCCTAAATGGAGTTTGATTCCAAAGACTTCTGTTCTAAGTAACTTGAGAAACCAAGATGCTGAACCTGTCAAATAGGGATACATGCCAATACCACGATCGTTAAAGTATTCGGGTATACCCGCAAGCACCTGACTATCTTGGTGTTTTGCACGCTGGATCAATGTATACCAAGCTTCTCTACCTAAATCAACCAAGTTGTATTGATATAGACCGTATGCGTACATCATCACCATGTGAGAAAATATCGAACCATTTTCTTTATGTCCATATGCAAAGCCATACGCACGGCCCATGGACATCAACAGATGAGGATATTTTGTGTTGAGATGATACCCTCCCAAAGATGCATCAAACAATAATCTCTTCGTTGTTAAGGATAGTTCTTGTGCCTGTTTGATAGAAGCAGTTTTTGCTAGAAGTGCCATCGCTTGTCCAGTGAGCTGCATGGAGTTTTCATCATCAATGTTTTTTCCATCATTGTCGTAATAACTTAAGAAGCGTTGATGTTGATAAGCTAGATCTCTTAAATGACGAATTCTTACATTTGCTAGTTCATCCAATATAGAGATAAGTCTTGCTTTTTCAAGTGCAATGGTTTCTCCACTGAAGTGGCAGACGGCATCAAAATATTCTTGGAGAACAATCGATTGATTCAATAGTAATTGGAGTTCTTTGAAAACATTTATCTGATTGGTGTCAATGACTTCAATCAATCGTGCGAGCTTTCTTAAGTTATCAGCATACATATGTGTAAAAGCAATGGTTTCTCCACGCTCTTGTCCCATATCTAAGCCATCATTCCAATCAGCATCTTCTAAGCGAACAAATCCATGTTCTCCGGTGTTATGATATCCCACTAAATTTTGTAGCAATAAATGTTCTAAGATGGTACCTTCATAGGGTTTCCCATCCGCCTTTGCTACAAAAGGGCTATGATAGATTTGCGTCTTTTTGGTGTAATGCGTGAACTGATCTTGAAAATAAGACTGTTTAACCATCAAGAAATCAAGATCACCTGTTTCATCAATATACATATTAACTGTCAAGAGTGGCCAAGCTCCATGGTCTGACCACACACGTGTGATCATGTTACGGTCTGCTTTAAACTCACCGGGTTCATTACCGATGAT
>JAVEVJ010000083.1:0-5016 GCA_034005105.1 Acholeplasmataceae bacterium
AGAATCAGGCGTACATTTTGGACATGCAACACGTCGTTGGAATCCTAAAATGGCACCCTACATCTTCACTGCAAGAAATGGTATTTATATCATTGACTTAAAGAAGACAGCTGAAGAGATTGAAAAAGCTTATCAAGCGCTTTTCAATATTGTACAAGAAGGTGGAAAAGTACTTTTCATCGGTACAAAGAAACAAGCACAAGAAGCAGTTAGAGAAGAAGCCGTTCGTACAGGTCAGTTTTATGTAGATCAAAGATGGCTTGGTGGAACACTTACAAACTTTAAGACCATCCGTAGAAGAATCAAGAGACTACAAGATCTCTATAAAATGGAAACAGATGGTATATATGAAAAGCTTCCTAAAAAAGAAGTTCAACAATTAAAACATGAACGCGAAAGACTTGAAAAGTTCTTAGGCGGTATCAAGGAAATGAAGAAAGTTCCAGAAGCGATCTTCATCATTGATCCACGTAAAGAACGTAATGCGATACTTGAAGCTCGCAAATTAAACATTAAAGTCTTTGGTATTGTCGATACCAACTGTGATCCAGATGATGTCGATTTCATCATACCAGCAAATGATGATGCTATTCGTGCTGTTAAACTCATCACATGGGTTATGGGTAATGCAGTGATCGAAGCACAGGGTGGTGTTGTTGAGAAGTTCGAAGATGAACCCATCACATCAGCCCCAAGACGTGAAAGAACAGAAAGACCTGATCGCACAGAAAGACCAGAAAAAACAGAAAGACCCGCTAGAAAGAAAGAAACTGTTGTTGAAAAGGAAACTGAAGAGGTCGTTGAAGAAACTGCAAAAGTAGATGAAAAAGAAGTCGAAACCGAAGTTTCAAAAGAAACAAGACCCACTGCAGAAGAACTTGAGGCAATGACTGTTGTTGAACTGCGTGCACTTGCAAAAGAACGTAGTCTCAGTGGTTATTCAACCCTTAAAAAAGCAGAACTCATTGAAGCACTCAAATAAAAATGCTAAAAAGGGGACCAAACATCCCCTTTATTTTTACGAAAAATAACGTATAATATAAGTGAATCTTAAGGAGGATATTTTCACATGACAATTACAGCACTAATGGTTAAAGAACTAAGAGAAAAAACTGGCGCAGGAATGATGGACTGCAAAGGTGCTTTGGAACATACAAATGGTAATATGGATGAAGCCATTGATTATTTAAGAGAAAAAGGAATCGCAAAAGCTGCTAAAAAAGCAGGACGTATCGCAGCAGAAGGTTTATGCTCAGTACGTGTTGACGGTAATGAAGCTGTCATTTATGAAATCAATTCAGAAACAGATTTTGTTGCTAAAAATGCACAATTTCTTGACTTAATCGAAACAGTAGGTCAAGCACTCGTTAAATCAAATGTCAAAACAGATGAAGAAGCACTTCAATATGTTTCAAATGGAAAATCAATTGAAACCATGCTTGCAGATGCAACTGCAACAATTGGAGAAAAGATATCACTTCGTCGTGTAACCCGTGTAACCAAAACAGATAGTGAAGGTTTTGGTGCTTATAAACATATGGGTGGTCGTATCGCTGTACTGACAGTGATTCAATCTCAAGATGAAGAAGTTGCTAAGGATATTGCTATGCATGTCGCTGCACAAAAGCCACTGTACTTAGACCGCACACAAGTAGACCAAGAAACACTTGAACATGAAAAGCATGTCTTGACACAGCAAGCTCTACAAGAAGGAAAACCTGCAAACATCGTCGAAAAAATGGTGATTGGTCGTTTAAATAAATACCTACAGGACATTTGCTTAGTCGATCAAGGATTTGTCAAAGATCCAGATATCAAAGTGAGCGAATACTTAAAACAACATAAAAACCAAGTGAAAAGCTTTATTCGTCTCGAAGTAGGCGAAGGTATTGAAAAGAGAGTAGAAGATTTTGCATCTGAAGTCATGGCACAGGTTCGCAAATAATCGAATAGAGGGGTGTGGCATATGTACCAAAGAGTCATCTTAAAATTGAGTGGAGAAGCACTAAAAGGGGATGGAGCTTATGGCATTCATCCGTTGACAGTCAAGGGAATTGCCACCGAAATCAAAGAGATTTATGAGCTCGGTGTACAAATCGGTATCGTTGTGGGTGCTGGTAACCTCTGGAGAGGTAAGATAGGTGAAGAATTGGGCATGGATCGTGCACAAGCAGACTATATGGGAATGCTTGGAACGATTATGAACAGTTTGGCACTTCAAGATGCGCTTGAATCTATTTTAGTTCCATCGCGTGTCATGACCGTCTTACCCGTTTCAGCAGTTGCAGAACCCTATATCAGAAGACGTGCTATGCGTCACTTTGAAAAGGGACGGGTACTCATCTTTGCTGGAGGAACCGGATCACCTTACTTTTCTACAGATACCGCAGCTGCACTGCGTGCTGCTGAACTCAATGCAGATATCATTCTAATGGCAAAAAACGGTGTCGAAGGCGTCTACAATAAAGATCCTAAAAAGCATGTGGATGCAACCATGTTTACAGAGTTATCACAAGAACAGGTGATGCAACAAAAACTAGCCGTAATGGATCAAACTGCAGCCTCAATTTGCCGTGAAAATAAAATTGATATCCTCGTGTTCAACATGAACACATATGGCAACATGAAGAAAGCCATTTTACAAGAACCAATTGGAACATTAGTTAAATGGGAGGAAACAAAATGAATCATGAACAAGCTGATTTAATTTTGATGGAATGCGAAGATCATATGACCAAAACGGTAGAAATCTTAAAAAAAGATTTCGCAGCTGTTCGCACAGGCCGTGCGAATCCTGCATTACTCGATCGCATTCATATCGATTATTATGGTGTTGAAACACCACTCAAGCAAGTTGCTGCCATCTCAGTACCTGAAGGGAACCAGCTATACGTCAAACCATTTGATAAATCCATTCTAAAAGCTATAGAATACGCCATTCAGGCATCTGATTTAGGTATCAATCCACAAAACGATGGGGTTGGATTACGCATGATTTTACCCGCTTTAACCGAACAAAGACGCAAAGAATTGGTTAAAGAAGTCGAAAAAATGGGTGAACAAGCTAAAATTGGTATCCGAAATGTACGCCGTGATGGCAATGAACACATGAAGCGTCTCGGTTTACCTGAAGATGATGAAAAAGGGTATCTAGCAGACGTTCAAGAACTAACGGATAACTTCATCAAAAAAGTCGATGAAGAAGTGAAGACTAAGTCTGACGACTTACTCAAGATCTAAAAATCAAAACTGCAACCCTCATATGTGGTTATGCAGATTTATCGATGATGAGGGAGTAACACTCCCTCGTTTTCTTTTTGGTAGAATATGTTAAAACAGATGTTTCATTACCTAAGGAAACAAAAATCATGTATAATGATGAAAGATAGATGACATAGACAAAGTCATATAAATGAGGTGAAAGTCTTAAGACGTCAACCATGAAATTAGAAAAAATACCTTCTCATGTAGCCATTATATTAGATGGCAATGGTAGATGGGCGAAAAAATGGGGTCAACCTCGTTCATATGGACACTATATGGGGGGAAGAAATCTTTTCACAGTTGCCAAGGCTGCTCAGAAATGGGGTATCAAAAAGCTATCTGTTTACGCTTTTTCAACAGAAAACTGGAAGCGTCCCAAAGATGAAGTCGACTATTTGATGACAAAGCCTATCGAAATGTATGAAGAGAATAGAGATCGAATAAGTGAGATTACCTATAAAATCACGTTTGCTGGAAGAAGAGATCGTTTCAGTCCCAAGTTGTTAGAAGTTATCCAAGAGATTGAAGAAAAAACAAAACATAACGAAGGATTCGAACTGACGATTTGCGCAGACTATGGTTCATATGATGAAATTATTACAGCGGTTAATCAAATTGAAAAACCAATTACTAAAGAAGCATTAGAACAACAACTTATGGTCAAAGAACCCGTTGATCTACTCATTCGCACATCAGGTGAGCAACGTTTATCCAATTTTTTACTCTGGCAGGTTTCCTATGCGGAGTTTTACTTTGCAAAAGTACATTGGCCAGCATTTAATGAAAAAGAACTCATCAAAGCACTCAAAAGCTATCAAAAAAGACAGCGCAGATTCGGAGGACTCGCATGAAAGAAAGACTTGTAACAGGCATTATACTAGCAGCGATATTAATACCGATCGTCAGTATTGAAATTTTTCTTGAGCTTTTTCAAGTAGTGATGTCACTTTTTGTGTTGATCACAGCGCATGAAATGATTCGTATGTATGAAAGCAAGAAGAAGTTTCAGCTCTTACCAAAAATCGGTATATCGATCTTAGCACTCGCTACATTTTTTTCAGTAGGTGGTGTTCTTGGTAGTGGGACGCACAATCCACTCGAGGCTAACGGAGCACTAAGCATCACGATTCCATTGATCACCCTTATCTTATTTAGCTTTTTAGTTTTATTTCGAGACTTTAATGGTGAAGATGCCGGCAAAGCACTCACCATCATCAATTATGTAGGTCTCGGTGCAGCTTCTATTGTTATTCTAAGATTTTTAGGTGTTAGATTTATCGTGTACCTCTTCTTGATTACTTCAGCAACCGATATCTTTGCTTATCTGTTTGGTATGAAATTTGGTAAACATAAATTGGCTCCACATATTTCACCCAAAAAATCCTGGGAAGGTGCGATTGCAGGAACGATCTTTGCTACCATAATTGCATCATCCTTTGCACTGTTCTATGGATATGTTTTCTATCCAGGAACATGGTTAGGAGATCTGCTCAATAGAACCGGTGAATTAACGCTTTTAGATAATTTTTCATCACTCGGCGAATCCAATCCAAGATGGGTACAAGCCATGGTCATTGTACCTATCACATTTTTAGGAAGTATCTTCGCTCAAATTGGTGATTTAGTCGCATCAAGACTCAAACGGACCTATAACATCAAGGATTTTGGTACGATTTTACCTGGACATGGAGGACTTCTTGATCGCTTCGATTCCGTCTTGTTTGTTGCGATGTTCTTAACTGCAGTATTTTT
>JAVEVJ010000017.1:0-24271 GCA_034005105.1 Acholeplasmataceae bacterium
ATTTGATAGGTGTTGCTGTGAGTTAATGGTGTTGAATCGAGATGCTGGTTGATATCTGCAACCGATGAACTGATGATTAAACCATGTGCATCTGCAACCATTCCCCCTTGTTTATGGATCCAAGATGATTGGGTATTAAGAATTGATTGGTAAATGGTTCCTGTGACCGAGCTTGATTCAATCACTCCAGATGCCTGTGCAACAAAGCCAGCGATACTGAGTTCATCAATTGCTTGTACTTCATCATGAATAGAGACTATTTGATCGATATGAACGTTTGCAATCGTTCCACCAATCATCTGTCCAGCAATAAGTCCAACAGCAAGTTGCTTGCTTTTAGCAGTTGATAAATCAACATCAATGATGGCACGTCTAAAGTTCAAATTTTCAACACGTCCAAATAACACACCAAAAAGACCATAAATACCTTGGTCCTGTTCAATAGTTTCATGTCTTATTTGGAGATTGAAAATCGCATAGTGCATCGGTGATCCACCATCACCTGCTTGGTGGTCATAAAGCGTTTGAGATGCTTCGATGATTCGGCTCTTAAATAGCCCGTTAAAACCAATGGTTTGTGCCTTGTAGGCATTCTTAGCAAGCGCACGCATATCTATATCAGCACTCAGTACAAAGGTTGATGTTCTAAAGAAACCCGAGCGACCAAGCAGTTCTTGCATCACCAAGAGATCACTTGGTTTTGAAATCAAGAGTTCTTTTTGATCGATATCTAAACCATGTAAACTGGGATATAGATCATGTGATAATAACTGATCGTAGGCAAGTTCATCATCTGTTAAAGCTAAGTATGCATCATTAAAGTACCACGAAGTTGAAAAGAATGTGGGTTCTTGAAAAGACACTGTATCTAAACCGATACCATGGGTAGCAGATATCACTTCTTTGCTCACTTCATGATCATAATAGATATGATTGATCTCACCGTGATTCGTCGTTAAAACTTGACTTACTGAGAGTGCATGAACGACAGCTCGTGATCTAATATAGGGACTCGATATCCATAAGTCTTCCATAAGTCCGTAATTGATGCTAACAAGTCCTGCTAGATGAAAAGCTCCATCAACGTGGAGTCCTGATGCATCTTCTCGTGTATCCAAAACATATACATGATCGATGGTCCCATAATTTTCGCCTGCAAGATAGGATGCATAAGAAAGTGATCCCCACTCGATAGGTTGAATCATGATAGGATTGATTAACCCAAAATGATGAACGTGAGCTTCACTACCTATTTTTGAAAACATGGAGAGATAGCGCATACCATAAAACATTGAATCATAGATCTCTTCATCTAAAATCGTCTGAAAATAAAGATTAGTAATCTCAAAACCTTGTCCATCAAACGTACCTGTGAAAGGTTCAAAAATACCGATGGGATAAAATCGGTAATCCATATTTTCAAGCAGTGCTTCATAGTAATCAATATCATTACCGAGTACATAGTTTAGCGATAGATAATAAGATCTGTCCTCACCTAATGATAGTCTTGATAAGTGATAGAGATCTGTTGCATTTTCAATGACATAAATGAGTTCGGTATCAATGAGTAAGGGTTGATCAATGATGGTTTCAAAAGATTCATAAACCGATACATAATCAACGGGTTTGAGTGTCTCAACTTGAAGATCTTCTCCAAGCCATGGTATTCCCTCATCTAAATCATTTGCTAATAGATGCGTTTGAAAGGGAATATCTAAGACAAGCGTGAGTATTCCTAACAGTAAAATAGCTGTTAAAAGACGTGAAAATATGCGTTTTTTCATCTTTTCACCTACTCTTCTTCAAAGAAATCGATGGGTAAACCCCATAATTCTTGATAGCGATTTGCTTGAACTACTTCAACCATTAAGGATAGATCCAAATAGATATTTTCAATAAATTGTTCATTTACTCTTGCATATATCAAGAGTCCTCCATCAATCAAATCGATGGTGACTGGTTCATTTTCTTCAATAATCGTTGGATAGTATTGATAACCATCCTCACCTAATTTACTGATATAAGATGATCCCTTGATCAAGTTTGAATAGGGATGATATCCCGCACGATTTTCTTTAATCGCAACAATTTCTTGAAGTGTGTCTTCTGTTTGTAGATAGAAGCGTTCTTTGATGTATGATTCCATCAGTTTGATGCGTAAACGAATCGCATATTCACTTCTTACAACGAGTTGAATCTTTAATTTTGAGATAGCATTGAGACTCGAATCATCTGAAACATGAACTTTAAGAATATGTGTCTCCATATCATAATAAGAACTAAATGGATCGATTTCTTCATCATCAAATGTAACAATCATATCAACTTCAACATCACCCGAAAGTAGTTCAATAGGAATGAGTTTATCCTTTTGATAATAGGCATACGTTAAATAAAGCGATCCAATGAGCGCTAATCCATAGAGTAATAGTGTTATGATCAACCCTTTAGGTATCCATTTAATCATTAAAATCACCTTTTCCACTGATCAATTCCATCGATAACTCAAGATCATATGAACGGTTTTGATAATTGCTAGTATCACTTAATGCATCATAATCAGCCCAAAAAATGAGCTGCAAACGATAGGTTTCCCCAGGAAGTATGACGATGTGACTGAGCTGATCTAAGATGAGCTCATTGTGTTCATCAATCTGATAAAGAAACGCTTCTTTTGTCAAAGCATCTCCTTTAATCTCCTGCAAATAACCATGATAATCTGTTGTCAGTTCGCTTGATTCACTTAAAAAGCCTTCATCGATAACAAGCATCATGAGTTCTGGATAGATATCACTTAGAACGAGTGATACTTTTAAAGCTGGGGAGTTTGATTGAACATGAATATCAAAGACATAGTTCAGTCCCACTTCATTGGTTCCATAGGATGTCGTTTGTTCCATCAATTCTTTTTCAAACGAGATATAGCTCAGTCCAACAAGCGATAGTGAAGATTCAACGAGTGTATCATCAAGATGTAAGATGGCTTCAATCTCACTTGATGTCAGTTTCACAACAGATTTTCGTTGTACATAGGTAAACCATGCATAACTCAGTGATGTCACTGAAATCATGAAAAGGACTAATAAACTTGTAATCATCCATTTTTTCATATCATTCACCCGTTGATGTACGTATTTGCATATAGATATCTTCTATTGCAAGTTGCTGACTCCACAGATGGTTGTAATTGGGATAACTGACGCCATAGGAGTCATAGAAGGTGAGTGTTGGGTCATAATAAAAATCAAAATAAATGATGACATTATAAAGCACACTCTCATCAGGATTGAGGGGAACATTGCGTATCAAGGGATAGATCGTCGTTATATCGCCATCAAAATACCCACTATAATGATTCATGGGTGATTGATCTTTGATATCAGGACCTTCTACTTGATCAAATTCATAAGAAACTTTTTGGACATGATAATAAAAAGCTTCTTGAATTCTAGCATCTTCTGTTTCACCAATCGAATAGATTTTCCCCAAATCTAGATTGAGATAAGCAAGTTGGCCAATCGAGATAATGCGGATGGCGAAGCTAAAATGCTCACCCGGTGATATGCTCGTTTCATGGGTAAACATTTCAGAAGGATTGGGTATCAGGATATAACAAGCATCATCATCTGAACTTTCACACATCTGTTCAAAGAGCATGGGTTGTTCATTTTCACTCTGTGTTTTATCTTTAAATCGATAAAACTCATATTCTGCTTCAACCTCTGATATTTGAGAAACAAGATGTGTATGATTGACGTTAGTGATAATAAACCAAGCGTAGGTCGTTAGGCTGAGCAGCATAAAAGCCATCAGTAAATAGATGATAGTAAGCAGTAACTGTTTTCTGTTCTTAACGACCAACATGATCACCTCATATCCATTAGAATGTCTTCTTAATACGTGATAAGAATTCTTGACATTCTTCAAATTCATTTTTACCAAACAGACGTGTGATCAACTTGGATAGATCACCAATCTCTGTCTGTAGAAAGGGTAGATTTAATCCTTCAAATTTTCTAAAGATCTTGCGTGCAACCATGTAATCCAGTGCCTCATTTTCGGTTCCACCACAAGCCACATAGACTGGAACAAACGATCTGATCTGTTTCATAATACGATTACCAAAGGTCACCTTGAAGTTTTTAGTAATAAAGCGATCGAGTGTTTCGAGTTTCTCTTTTGCTTCATCGGTTAAAGGATGTTTTTCCCATGCTTGATCAAACAATGATTGAAGATACTCATGACTGATAATCATTGGATCTGTATCTGGTGCATCGATAAACTCCGATTTGGTATTGATCTCAATTGGAGTTGCTCGGTCATATACCTTATCGGTAATAATGAATGTTGAATCATCCTTATTGGCTGTACCCACAAACCAAACATTTTGTGGGAGAAGAATCTTACCATTAATCAGGTGTTTGGGATCGCCTTCTTTGGTTTCAGCAACAATATCGACCAACCATTTATCTGCATCTGGCATTTCCATAATGGATAGCAGTTCTGCAAAATAATATTCAACTCGAGCTAAATTCATTTCATCTAAAACGACGATATTGATATCTTCCCGATAAGTTGTTTCATAGATAGCTTTTAAAAAATCTGTTTCATTGAATTTCTTGGTAAATTCGTTGAGATAACCGAGCATCTCTGCACGATCTCTCCATGAGGGTTGTACGGGTATAATAAACGCATCATGACTGAAAAACTTACCCATCGCGTAAGGAAGTGACGTCTTACCTGTACCAGAAATACCTTCTAAGATCATCGTATGTGATGATGCCATACCCGCAAAAAAAGCATTGATTATTTTCCGACTATAATAGAGTTTTAAACGTGAAGCAGAGAAATTGATAAAACGTGTGACAAGTTCATCGAGTGTTACGTGATCATCTTTAGTCATCTCAACTTTGAGTATGGTTTCATCATACATACGATCGACCATACTTAGCTTAACAAAGCGGTTTTCACCATCACCTATCTCTTCTTCATCAACCACTTCTTCATCATCATTTGGGTTAATTCCTAAGTTGGATACTTTGAGTGCAAGTATCTTGTTTTTCTCATCAATGAGTTCAATCGTCTTTTGATTGAGAAAGGCAATCTCTGAAACCAAAGCTTCTTTCTCAAGTTCACTTTTAACAAACTTTATATACTTTTTTAGAAGATGAACGATCTTGATCACTGCAATTGTAATAAAAACCAAATTGACAAGTGTCACGACGATATACATCAACCAATCGAGCAAAGAAAATTGCAAGCTGGCTAGTATGAATTTTTCAAATAGTTCGGTTAATCCCTCTTTAAAGAAACGAATAAATGTTTGAAAGAGTCCACCTAGGAACTCTCCGATATGATTGAACAAGTCTCTGATAAAATTAATATAATAACGTCCAAATTCAACCAATAGGTTTAACCTCTTTCCTTAAGTCTTTTGAAGCCACTTTTTCGCTTTTGAAAAGACTTCCTCGACTTCTTTTACTTTTTGTTTGGCTTTGCGTATACAATCGCGTTCTACCTTATGTATATGATAATGTGATGCATAGATCACAAGATGTATGATTTCATAGATGAGATAGATAAGTACTGGTAAAACAATGATGAAAAAAAAGCCAAGTGGGGTTTGAATGATCTTTAGGATCCATCCCAAATACTTAATAGATCCAGTTTCTTTTGCAAGAATTTCGTGTGATTGGACAAAATGATCCATCGATGCTTCTTCAGATAACTTCATCGTATAAAGTGTCGGAGGTGATGTTTGATTGACCTCCTCAACCTCTTGAATGACGACGTCAAGTTCTCCGAAATCATAATAGATAACCCGTTCTCCTGCTTCAATGTTTTCTTTATCATATGATTTTAACATCTTGAGTAAAATGATATTTTGTCTATAATTCAGTGAGGTCTCATAGGATTCTACATAAAGTCCATATCCAAAGAGATTAAGTACACTTTTCTCTTTCTTTGCTTTAATGAGTGCCACACTAAAAAGGATCATGATAACCATGATGAAATGAAAGATCGAGATATATAAAAATCGTTTGATTTCTTTTTGCTTCATCTTTCGATTCATGATCTTACCTCTTAAAGAATAAGGGCAAGCTGCTACGCTTGCCCATCTACTCAATTAACCTTCAAAGCGTAGTGAAAGTGTAATAATACGTCCAAGAAGTGAATTGTATGCTTCTGCATCCCAACCTTCAAACCAAACTCGAACGGTGACCATTCCATAATATTCAGCATCCGCTACAAGCATACTATCAGCTGTCATATCAAGGATTTTAGTGGATGTAATCGCATTTTCGGTTTCAACAACTGAAACGGCATCAGCTCCACCAGGTAATATTGCGTTGGAGCGATAGAAATAGTTTTGAGCACCATCAACACCAATATGTTCGGGTTCTCCAAGAACGAGCTCTGTGTCACCTCTTAGATCGGCTGCAATGAGTTCTCCAAGGTAAGTATTCGTTCCACCTGTTGGATTTTCATAAGCAACTGTTGAGACAGCACCACCGATGTTACCTGTAATAGATAGACGGAATGCATCTGCAGGATTGACATTAAGTGAACTGTTAGCAGTATGATCAATACCTAATGAATCAGTAAATGCAACACGAGTTGTAAAGGATGCGGAGGTTCCACTTAGAAGAACTTGTGTCCAATTGATTTCAGATGTTGAATCAGATCTAAAGTGAATCGGTAATTCAAGTAGTCCTTCTGTTGTTCCTAAACCAACACCACCGGTACCAAGACCATAGAAATTTCTACCATCAGGTGATGTTAAGTGGTTGAATCTGAAACCTTCTGTATACTTAGCTGCGATATAATCATAAATATCTTGTGTTGTTAAGGTTGTCTTCCATTCTAGCGTTAGAGGATCACCTTCACCGATGGCAATTTCAATACCTTCATCACTGATAACCTGTGCCTGAAAAGGCTGTACGTTTGCTATATTGGTTATTGTGAACCACGCAAATGTTGATGTACCGAGTGCAATCACGGTCAATACAACTGCAATTAATGATAATACTAATTTTCTTGTCATGTTTGACATATCTTTTATTCTCCTTATGATTTATTTTTTTTATACAGGGTGTGCAAGTTTAAATTCAAGTTGCACACGAACGATGTCCTTTAGAATGCCATCAATGGCATCTGCATCCCATCCCTCAATCCAAAGGTGGATGCGAACCTTTGCAAAATAATACCTTTTTCCATCCTCATCAAACATATCACTTGGTTGCATCTGTGCAATCAAAGAATCATTGGTGAGTGCTTGATAAGGGTTTTGAGGGTCCATCATGGAAAGTTGATAGATGGTATCTGGTTTATCCTCCGGTAAAGCAACGTTTGCGTTCGTTCTTGCGATAAAATAACTGTATGCTCCAAAGGGTTCACCATATCCTCTTTGAGCATTTTCTGACGGATCAAAGATGATGGTTTGATGAATTTCATCATTGATCATTTCACTAAAACTCATGCGGATGGCATCTTTCGCGTAATAGGTACGTGCTGTGTAAGCTTCAACAACCGAGTGATTTTCTTCAGCGTAGTGAACGCTTGGTACAAATGTCATACCTCTTGATGTGACATAGGTTCCCTTTTCAAATTCTGAAATTTCATCATACCTCTTCTTAATGTTATTGACCAAGTAGAGACCACGTTCAATGCGTGTTGATCTAAAATAGAGATCAAATGAGATATAGTCATCATGAACAAGTGCTTCTTCAAATAAATGTTGTGGTCCACGAGTGAAGTTAAATCCATCAGTGCTTGTAACATCTTTGAGATAGAGACCTTCACGATGATATCCCTCAAGATTGATTTGATAACTCAGTCCATCATATGAAATCTCGAGTTCATCAGCTGTTGATGCGGTGAGTGTCAAACCTTCAAGGTTATTAATACGTGCCATCGATACCCATGCATAGGTTGCTGTTCCAAAGACGATAACGAAGATGCAACATAGCATGCTTGAAATCAGAAGTTTTTTAAACCGAACACGATGAATCACGAATAATCACTTTGAATCGAAAAGTTCATTTGCAATTTAATCATCCCCCCTAAGATATCATCGGTCGTATCTGGATCGGTTCCTTCAATCCAAACAATGACACTAAATTTTCTGATTTCACCTGGTTTGAAGTCTGTTAATGTTTTGCGCATCACAATGGTTTCAGATAGAAAATGTTGTGAGTTTTGCAAAGGTTGTGTGTACGCGATAGGAACACTTCCTTCATAATTGTCAGGTTTTTGAAAAATGGTCTCTTCTTCATCCTCAATGACTAGAACACGAATGGCATCATTCATCTCTTTATAGGAATCGGTGATACGAATGTGATAAATGATATCTGCTGGTTGAAAACCGTTGTTTGTTAAGTAGAAGGTATAAGCGACATAATCATAATCTGGATCTTTGTAGTTGCCATCAGCTTCTGATACCTCTTCAATCTTCAACCAGGAGTAGGTCATATCTCTTGCTCCATAGACCGGATCGGTCATGAGTCTTGGGCTAGGATCTATAAGTGTATTTGTGTTGGATAAGACAATTCCTTTTTTATAGGCATCATAGTCAACACTCATCACGAAATTTCCTGCTTGTTGTCCATAAAATGTAATCAGAACAAAGAGAATCGAAAGCACACCGCTAACTGAGAAAAGCAAAGACATCAGACGTCTTTTTTTATCATTTCTCTTCACTTTTAATACCGATGATAATTTCATTCAAAATCACTTCACTTTCAGATTACACTCGCATTATATCACTTAAAAAAAGAAAGGATTATGAGCTATTTCTCAATTCTTTCTTTCATTTCTTTCATTTTTGTTACATCTTCTTTCTATTTCATTAAATACACTAAAAAGGCTTGATGTAATAATTTAAATGCAAATTTGAATCTATTAGATGCGTATGTTCCATATTTATTTATTAAACAAAAAAAAGACCTGATACCATGTATCAAATCTTTCTCTTTAAAAATGAAAATTTTTCTTATTTTTCAACATCTTTCCAAGACTCTGTTCCTATGTATCCTCTGAGTGCTTCAGCAGAGAGAGGTTTCGTGAAATAAAAGCCTTGCATAATGTCAATATTGTACTTCTTTGCTTCATCGAGCATGATCTTATTTTCGATGGCTTCACAGATGACGGTATACTGATTTTTCTCTGCAAAGTCGACAAGAAGTTGAGCAAATTTTGCTTTCATGTAAG
Source organism: Acholeplasmataceae bacterium (assembly GCA_034005105.1). Classification (GTDB taxonomy): domain Bacteria; phylum Bacillota_I; class Bacilli_A; order Acholeplasmatales; family Acholeplasmataceae; genus Peloplasma. The sequence goes on from JAVEVJ010000017.1 coordinate 9,211, forward strand.
ATTCTTCTTCTTTTAGAAACTCGTTATCAAGTTTGATGATATCTATATCGAGAGCTTCTGCTCGTGAGAGTGTTGAAAAGTCAAGTCCAAAACCATCTATAGCAATCTTAAATCCCATTTTTTTAAGATCATTTAGTGATTTATGAATCTGCATCGGTTTATCAAAAACCGTAAACTCAATCACTTCCAAGATGATATTATCAGCACTCATACGATATTTTTTTAAGAGCTTCTGGAAATCACTGGGTAGTGTTTCACTCATCAACTGCTTGGGTGAAAGGTTGATTGAAAACTTAATATCCTTTTTTGGAAACTCTTGTTTGAGTTCCTGAAACGTCTTAATGACTGTTTCTAAACCCCAAAGTCCAATCCAGTTGATATCACCGGATTGTTCCATAATACCTAGAAACTTAAACGGTGATAATAGACCATGTTCTGGGTGATTCCATCGAATCAGGGACTCGACCCCATAAATATCGTTTGTTTTGACATCGATCATCGGATGATAAAATAGTTGGAATTCCTTGTGTTGAATGGCGTGTTTAATCTGATAGTAATATTCGACATGTTCGCCACCTTCGGTATTCATTTCATCTGAATATACTCTGACATTATTACCACCGTTTTTCTTGATCAAATAGGTAGCAAGTTTAAGCGAGTTCATCAAATCCTTGAGGGATGCACCATGAATAGGATAGAAAGCTACAGCAATCGATGCGGTCGCATTAATCGTTGTATCACCAAAGAGTTTGATGGGTCTAGCGAGTGACTGTTTGATCTTACTAGCTAGGTCTACTGCTTCTGTCCGGTCATAGTCCATGGACAAAAAGATTAAGAATTCATCGTTTTGTAAACGTGAAAGTTTAACTCCTTTAGGTAGAGCGTATTCAATATTTTTAACAATTTTCTCTAGTACCTTTTCAGCTTCACCTGGACCAAATGCATTGATGAAATCTGAGAATTTATCCAAATCGAGATAAATCAGTGAAAATTGACCATCTTTACCGAGTCTTGCGATATGCGATGTGATGATGGATGTGATCTCAGCTTTGGTGAGAACTCCTTCAATTAAGAAAGCTTTTTCTTCTTTAATACGCTCTCTTTCTTTAAAATAGGACCGCGCGAGGAAAAAGATTCCTGTTAACATGATTAACATCGCTACGATGGATAGAATGATGGTTGCTTGATCGCTAACCTGTAAGACGGGGAAATAATTCATCGCTTCATCTCCTTTTTAACCTTCAGTAAATCGATGGATTTCGTTCTGTCAATATTGTACTCTTGGATAAGCCTAATCGCTTCGGATTTAACCACAGGAGGTGATACTAAATATCCTTGAATAATATTACATCCTGCGCGATAGACGAGTTGATTTTGTTTGTCATTTTCAATACCTTCAGTGACAACATTAAGACCAATGTTTTTCGCAAGTGATGAGATCATGTTGACAATAGCTCTTGAATGGGCATCTGATTCAATATTGATCACAAATGCTCTATCTATTTTGATCGTATTGATCGGTAGGTCTTTTAAGTATTGGAGTGATGAATAACCCGTTCCAAAATCATCAAGATAGATATCAAAACCATATTTTTGAAGCAACTTTAATTTGTTGATGACCAAGTCAAAGGAACCAATCAAAAATGTTTCGGTAATTTCTAATGAAATACTGTGCTTCTTTAAGTCATACTGTTCAAATACGGAAATGATTTCATTCACAAAACCTGCCTGTAGGATTTGAACTGGTGAAATATTGAGTGAGATATGGACATTATATTGTTCAAGTTCTTTAGCAATTTGGAACGTTTCATGCAGAGCGATGCGTCCGATATCAATAATCATATTGTTTCTTTCGGCCATCTGAATGAATTTAAGTGGTGATTCAGATGCATACTTCGGATTATTCCAACGAATCAGTGCTTCAAAACCGATAATACGTTCTTCTTGATTGTGATACTGTGGTTGAAGTACCATGTAAAATTCTTGATTCTTAATCGCATTGGCAAGATCAGCTTCCATGCGCTGTTCTCTACTTGCTATGAGTGATAAAGTAACATCATAAGTAAATTGTTTATGTTGTGATGATTCTTTAGCATGATTTAAAGCGAGCATCATGTTGTCATATGCAATTTCTGCATTGAGTATTTCATAACGTGTGGAGTCAATATGAAAGACACCAATCTTCACTTCAACATCAATAAAGTTCTTGTCGATAGTAATCGGTTTTTCAAAAAGCGTCAACACTTTGTTGATCCATCGATCCACCCAATTATAATTTTCGATATCTTTAAAGAAGATGACAAAGCTATCTACATTCGGATTATAGAGCACTGCAGGATAACCTTCAAGAGATTCATCGATAAGTTCTGAAATAATAATTAAGAATCGGTCTCCTGATTTTTCACCCAACAGGGTGTTAATTTTGGCAAATGAAACGACATCTAAAGCCACCAAAGAGTTCAGTTTGACAAGGTCTTCCTGATTCATAAAGAATGCACTTAAATCCTGTTTTAAACTGTTTAAATTCGGTAGATGTGTTACTTTATTGTATAAGGCCATGTTGCGGTACTCATCAAAACGTCCTTCGATATTGGATATATCATCACCAACGAGCAAATAGCCACCAGCAGTCTTGATTGGAATAAAACGTATATAAACCAAACGTTGAAGTCCAAGCTCAAAGATAGCTGTGAATGCTCTTTGACGATGGATGATATGATCAATTGATTCCATATCAAATTCCTTTTTAATTTCAAAATCACTGATATCATCATAGATATCATAATCACCTAAGAGTTTTTTGAAACTTTGGTTATAGGATCGAATCTTTCCTCGACGATTGATTTTTACAAGGTAGGGTTTCGCGTAGTAATGAGTAACACGCGCATTTTCAATATCGTGTAGTTTTGTTTCTAAAATCTTAAAGAGCACGAGCAACGTTCCTGCAAACAGAACAAAGATGACAAAGAAAAGTCCCCATAAGATATTCGAAAGATAGGTCATTGAACTTAGGATATCTGCTTCATTGTAGACATGAAAAATGTAGAGTTGTTTTGTCGAGTGACTAGCGCTCAGTGGACTAAACACTGCAAACGATTTAATCGTCTCAAATGGGATTTGATAGACACCTGACTCGCTTTCGGATAAACTTGCTTTCATTTGATTGATCGCTTTATCACTGACGTTGTTGTTTCTCAGATAGTCATAGAGATAGCGATAATTTCCCTCACCAAAATCCGCATAAGCGATTTTGTTATCGGCTGTGAGCATTGAAAACGAAGTCTGATGTTCAAACTCTGACATAATGGATTCAAAATAGAGTTCAGCTCTAAAATATGTGATAATATCATCAAAAAGAAAAAAGACATAAGGTTCTTCTGAGCCCTCACCAAAAGCTTCTAGAAAACTATAGATGGCTACAGGTTGATAGATATCGGTATAAGCAAAACTAGAATCATAGGTATAGGTATCACCACCTACGGTTAGTACAGTTTCATCTAAAGAACCAAATCCACCTAGTGTGTCATCGATAATCGGAATGCTCAGTGCATTACCGTTCAATAGAGGTACTGGATCATCAGAGGATTCTACGGCATCCTCAACAATCGCTTCTATTCTTAAATAGTCATAATTGATCTGTGCATCAAGTCGCTCAGCAACCACTAAACCACGATTCTCAAGATTGTTCTTTGCTTGTTTCAATATGAAATTGGACGAAATTTGCGTATACGCAAAAACAACTACAACCACGAGTAGTGCGTAGGATAAGATAAATGCAATTGCTAGTTTCCATGTATAACTTTTCACATTATCGATTCCATTTCCAAGTCTTTGAACATGCATAATGAAAACAGGTCATCACATGCAGTACCTTTGCAATTATTATACATTAAAATCTTATTTTACGATATGTTTTTCTCATACAACCATCATTTTCATGATGTATGCAATCATCAACAATCGATGTTATAATAGGAGTATCTAGTCCTTGGAGGTCTAATTTAACCGATGACAACAAAAACAGATCATGGTTCTTCATCCATTCCTAAGAGTGGAAAAAACAAAAAAATAGGTTATTGGAGTTACACTAAAGCAACTGATATGTGGACGTTGTCAGACGATCTTCTAACGTTTTTTAAGTTCGAAAAAATAAGCGATTTTAACACCGAGCGGATGCTTGATTTCATTCATCCCGATGACCGAGAACTCGTTAATTCGATGTGGCGTTATTCACTAGCAAATGAGGTTTCATATCAACTGATACACCGCATGGTCATCGATCAGGAGGTCAGGTGGATACGCATCCAATCTCGTATCGATAGAGATCATATGACATTTGTTGGTTATCTCGGTACCATCGAAGATGTTACAAAGACAATTGTCAAAGAACTTGAAAGTTTATCAAAAATTGAAATACTTAAATCAAATATCAGAGAGTTAACCGATGAGCTTGAATCACTCCATCTATCAAGTCAACAAAAGATCAATCAAAAATCTGATTACTTATCGACGATGTCTCATGAGATTAGAACACCTATGCATGCCCTTTTGGGTTTTGTTAACTTACTTGAGGAAACACAGCTTGATGCTACACAAAAAACATATCTTAACCGCATTAAGAATGCTTCATCCCATCTATTAACCATCATCAACGATATCTTAGATTTATCAAAGATTGAAGCAGGAAAAATGACCCTCGATTCCAATCATTTTCACATTCATCAGTTGGTTGATGATATGAAAACTCTATTTGATGATCAAGCAAAACAAAAACATCTCTACTTTGAAATAGAGACAATCGATTGTCCTTTTACGCTTGTCGGAGACTTCATTCGTATTAAGCAAATGCTTATTAATTTGATCAGTAACGCAATCAAATTCACGGATACCGGTGGTATCAGCCTACTGATCTCATGTCAGAAAATAGATGCTTACCACATCAACTTGATACTAAAAGTTCAAGATACAGGAATTGGTATGTCAAGTTCGCAGCAACAGCGTCTTTTCTCTCAATACGAACAAGCATCATCTTCAACAACTAGACTTTATGGAGGAACCGGTTTAGGGTTATCTATCACCAAGAGACTTATAGAACTCATGAAGGGTACACTGAAGGTTGAATCAAAGCTCAGTGAAGGAAGTATCTTTACACTGATGATTCCACTTGAAATCTATGAAGAGGATGATGAAGTGGTTTTGATTGAACCTCTCAATATTCCAAAATCTGGATCAAAAATTTTGGTTGCTGATGATCACATGCTATCACAAAAACTGATGGAACACATGCTGACCCACATCGGCATTCATGTCGTCATCGCTGACGATGGAGAACAAGCACTCAAAATGGCTAGAGATCAATCGTTTGATCTGATATTTTTAGACATTCATATGCCAAAACTTGATGGTATCAAAACTGCACAACTAATTCGTATGTTCCAAACAAAAGTTCCTATTCTGGGTCTATCGGCAAGTAGTTCACCTGAAGAAAAAGTATCATGCCTTCTTGCAGGTATGAATGATGTTCTATCCAAGCCTTTGGACCAAAAAACGCTTTATCAAGCCTTAATACAGTGGATACCACAAGAATAAAGCACATCGGGTGATGTGCTTTTTAATATGCTTGTTCAAATGATATGAGTTTTTGTTTTAAGTCTATATAAGCTTTGCCCGAATAACCTGTCATGGATCCATCCTTACCAATCACTCGGTGACAAGGAACGACAATTCCAACGGGATTTTTCTTGCATGCTTGACCGACTGCTCTAACACCTTTAGGTGATCCCGATGCAATCGCGATCTCTTGATAACTTCTGGTTTCACCATAGGGAATCTTTAAGAGCTCACTCCATACTTTTTGTTGGAAAGGAGTTCCTCTCATCCATTTGATATCAATATGAAATTGTTTCGATTCATGCTTAAAATAACGATCCAATTCCCCTAAAATGTTCGTTATGACAGCGTTACTCGAAACCTTAACATCTAAGTCCTCAATTGTCATACCGATCAGTTTATCTTGATCTACTTCAAACGTGATCATCCCCAGTGGAGATTTATACTTACCAAACATCTTATTTCACCTTCTTATGACTCATATCTTGGTGTTTTGATTGATACATTCTATGATCAATAAATCGTAAAAATTGATCCATACTCTTGAATTCTTCGGAATAGACACCATATCCATAACTGCAAGATAATTGATATGGTTTTTCTGAGTTATCGTTAAATACGGATAACGATAACTGAATATCTTCAATCAATTCTTTGAGTCGCTCCGTATCATTATCTTCGGAGATAATGATGAACTCATCTCCACCTAGACGTGCGATGATTTCATCTGGTTTAACCAAACCTTTAATGCGTGAGATAATTTCAACAATCGCAAAATCACCTTCAGCATGCCCATATTGATCATTGATCATCTTGAGCTGGTCAATATCAAAGAAAATACCACCGAATGGTTCAACTACTTTTTGTTTGAGTTTTTTATCCATATAATAATCAAAGGATCGTCTCGTCCAAACGTTTGTCATAATATCTAGGTGAATAAGTCTTTCCTGAAGATAAATGTAGACAATGACCAAGCCAAAACCAGCAAAACTCCAAGCAAGTAAGACACCATAGAAGACCGATTGTAATAAGGCACCCACAATCGGTATGATATTAAATACAATTAAGAGGACGATCTCATTGGCAAGAAGTTTTCTTCGATAGATAAAGATATGAATCATTGCAAACACAAAATAAGCGTAGGTAATGACCATCGCTAACCAAAAGAGTGATCCTCTGCTATATATCCCCAGTTCATTGATATTAAAGTAAAAATTGGTGAAGGGAGAAAGCAGTGCTAAGATAGCATTGATGATAACCGGTGTAAAGATGAAGATGGTTTGCTGGTTCGTTGCCTTCTTTCTGGTTGTTACAAAGTGACGTACGAGCAAATACCAACTACTTGTCAAAACTGGTGCAATACCAAATAAAATAACATGTAATATTTCTGAAAGCCACCTAAACTCAATTTCTGGACGTCCATTCAAAATACATGTCAATGCTTCAACACCTAGTTGTACAGCTACAACAACAAGCGTAATCAAATAAGCTCGGTTGAGCGTATCCTTTTTATCCAATCTTCGAATCGCAATGGCAAACACCATTAAAAGCATGAGAATTGCAACTAAATTGATATCAATCCTTAGGAAAACAGCCATAGTATGCCCCCAAATCTTATAATGATTATACACTATTTTTATATAAATTATACATTTTCATGCTTTAAAAATCAAAAAGGAGTCTAAGACTCCTCATTTTGACCTTTCTCATATTCCAATCGTTGCTTCAGCTTTTCAAGTTCATCTACGAGTTTGTTGGGTAGTTTATCACCAATTGTCTCATAGAATTGACGAATGGACTCAACTTCTTCTAACCATAGGTTATAATCAACATCTAAAAGTTGTTCTAGTGCATCGTGTTTCATCGGTAAACCACGGATATCGATCGCATCTTCGGTGGGTAGATAACCAATCGGTGTTAAGTTGGCTGGTGCAACCCCATCACATCGTTCAAATATCCATTTGAGTACACGCGAGTTATGACCGAATCCTGGCCATAAGTAATGACCTTCATCGTCTTTTCTAAACCAATTGACATAATAAATCTTAGGAAGCAATGCTTCATTAGATTTTTTACCCATATCGAGCCAATGCTTCAAATAATCACCTACATGATATCCGATAAATGGAAGCATCGCAAATGGATCTCTTCTAACCTGTCCGATTTGATTGGAGATGGTTGCTGCTGTAATCTCGGATCCCATCATAGAGCCCATAAAGACACCATGACTCCATGAGAGTGCTTCATGAACCAAAGGAATCGTCGTTGGTCTTCTGCCACCGACAAGGATTGCAGAAACCAAAACACCTTCAGGACTATCCCATTCATCTGCAAGTACGGGACACTGCGAAGTGGATACAGTAAAACGACAGTTTGGATGTGCTGCTGGCGTTTTCTTATCAGGTGTCCAATCTTCTAACTTCCAATCTCTTAAGTGACTGGGTGTTGGACCATCGATACCTTCCCACCACACATCGTCATCATCTCTAAGTGCAACATTGGTAAATATGGTATTCTTTCGAATGGACATCATCGCATTCGGATTCGAATCAAAACTTGTTCCTTTGGCGACTCCAAAGAAACCTGCTTCGGGATTGATGGCATAAAGTCTTCCATCATCTTTCATCCACAACCAGGCGATATCATCACCCACGGTTTCAACCTTCCATCCAGGTAATGTTGGAACAAGCATGGAGAGATTTGTTTTACCACAAGCACTTGGAAAAGCTGCAAGTATAAACTTGGAATGTCCCTCTGGATTGGTAATCTTGAGGATAAGCATGTGTTCTGCCATCCACATCTCATCTCTTGCGAGAACCGTAGCAATTCTTAACGCTAAACACTTTTTGCCAAGAAGTGCATTTCCACCATATCCTGAACCATATGACCAGATCAAATGTTCTTCAGGAAAGTGAGCAATATATTTTTGATCAATCGGTGCAGATGGCCACATCAAATCTTCCATACCTTCTTTAAGCGGATAACCTACGCTGTGCACACAGGGTACGAAACTTCCCACAGTCTCGAGTTCCTTTAACACATCACGACCCATTCTGGTCATAATTTTCATGTTACATGTCACGTATGCACTATCGGTTAATTGGATACCAATTTTAGATAATGGAGATCCAAAAGGACCCATCATGAAGGGGATCACATACATTATTCTTCCCTTCATAGAGCCTTGATAAAGTTTTAACATCGTTTTTTTAAGTTCAGAAGGTTCAATCCAGTTATTGGTCGGACCTGCATCATTTTTATCTCTCGATGCAATAAACGTTCTGTTTTCAACCCGTGCAACATCCGATGGATCACTAAAGAAAGCATAAGATCCGGGACGTTTATTGGGATTGAGCGGTATCGCTTTCTTACTTTCAACCATCTCATCCATCAACTTCTGATATTCTTCTTCTGTGCCATCACACCAGTAGACTTCATCGGGTTCAAGTAGAGCTGCCATCTCATTGACCCAATCGTGTAACTTTTGATAACTGATCATCTTTTTCTCCCTTGCATTTATTTATATGTTCTAAACAACTTTTGAGGAACCCTCTTTTGATAATCTTTGTAACCTTCCACATGCTCTTCCAAATAATGGTCCTCCTTGTGTGTCCTTATGATAAATAATACAATGAGAACCACCGTTGGTATCATAGCAAAAATCGATTCTAAAATGATGGGAGCTACGGTTAAATACGTCATCATGCCTAAATATCCCGGATGCCTGATAACACCGTATGGACCTTTATCGATGATTTGGATTTTTTGATCACGTGTTACCTTTTGACTAAAAAATGGATTTTCAATCATCGACCACAAGACGATACCCATACCTATTAAGAAGATAAATCCTGCAATCAAAAGCATATACCATGTGAGAGGATAACTCCATGAAAACCTGTGATCGAGTGCTGCTACTACATAGGTTGCATATCCGCAAATAAACATCAAAATTCCAATGATTTTTTCATAAGTAGGCGTGTTTTTATTTTTGGTTGCTCTTAATATGATAACGTGTTTTGGTAATCCAAATGCAAAAGCAATCATCGAAATGAGATAGAGCGCTCCAAGATACCAAGCACCAAAGTATTTGATATCACCACTGACTAAAATGAGCACCAACATACCAAAAACAAGCTCTGCCAATAAGAACATGACACGCTTTTGAATCAATTTGTTATGATTGAACTTTTTTTCATGAATGTCGTTGTTCACGATGCACCTCATTACTATTATAATCCATAATGTAAAATAAAAGAAGAGCTTAAGGTTTTATCTCTTCTTTAAGTTTTTTCAATCTTTCAAATGCCTTTAGATAAACACTTTTCATACGTTCTTCGGTCACTATATTCAAAACATCATCGATTAAAAACCATTTGACATCTTGGTGTTCATCTGGATTAGGTTTAGGTTTCTCATCGAGATCTGCGATAAATAGATAGGTAATATTTAAGTGTAGATGATCAGGGACGTAGAGATTCCTTTTTATGTGATTGGGTACATAGATCACATCGAGTGAAAAAATATCATCGCTATAAGGTCTAATGGACTGAAGGTTGGTCTCTTCTTTAGCTTCTTTGAGAGCAACACAAAATAAGTCTTGATCACCATCTGCATGACCGCCTATCCATGACCATGACTGATAGATATGATGAAATCCAAAGACGATATAATTCATCTTGGGGTCAACAATATAGGAAGAAACCGTTAAATGAGCTGCGAGATTATCTCTACTGAAGGCATCATCATTTCGCTTCATAAATTGCAAGATGAGCTCTTGATCTCTTGCTTCTTGATCGTTATAGGGTTGATAATTTTGAATGATTTGGAAAATATCCATATGTCCCTCTTTTATTGATGTGTTTGATAGATACCACCATGAAAACAATAATAGGTCTTTGCATGGATATCTACTAATCGTTTAAGTGACTTTTTTGCAGTTTCCATATCGAGTGTAAAGAATGGATTGGCAACATGTAATTCATTATTCTCTACCACAGCAGCATCTCCTGTAATGACAATATCCATTTCTTTGAGATAGAGTGATAGATGACCTGGCATGTGTCCTGGGGTTTCCATAACCAAGGTTCCTCCACAAATATCTAAGAGATCACCTTCTTGAACCGTTTGATCTACTAATACATGTTTTAGTTCTCTTTGTCTTTGACAAAACGCTTCACCAAATGGACGCATCTTCTCATCCATCGTCTTTAGTAATTCTTCTGCTTGTATTAGCCTCAGTGACTTCATCTTTCCACTGATGTAACCAGATTCCATTTGCCCTGAGATGACTTGAATTTCTGGATATTTCATCTTTAATTCAAATAGACCACCCATATGATCATCATCATGATGCGTGATAAAAACCTTAGTTAAGCGCTTTGGGTCGATACTATGCTTGAGCATTTCGGTTTCAATTTTTGGTAAAAATCCTTGATAGCCACAATCTACAAGCATGACTTCACGATCATCAACCAGCAGTGTGGGATGAATCTTATGTTGTTGTTTATTGTATTCAAATGATAGTTCAAGCAATATTGCTTCTTTCATCAATTATCTACTCCTTCATTGATTTAACTAAAATTTGGCATGGATTCCATTCATCCCATAGTGTTGGAAAGACTTCAAGTTCTAAAAACCCAACGGATTTATAAAAGAGATTGGTTTGATCATAGGTTTTATATTTTCCCATGACGACGGTTTTTACTTGTAGAAAGTGATAATTATGAGCTTTTGCATAGATTTCCGCAGCTTCAATCAGCTGCTTACCAAACCTTTGTCGATGATGACTTTTTTTAATACCCATGCAATAGATCTCAAGCGTATAAGGACTCGTTTCTTTAAGTGAAACAAAACCAACGGCTTGACCTTGATCCATCGCAGCAAAAAAAGGCATGCTCTGGCTTTGAAGGATATAATCTTTGGTATATTCAGGAATTCCAAACCATTCACTAAGGTCGTTTAGAACATCTTGAGCAATCGCTTCTTTTACTTCTTTTTGAGTGATTTCTTTTATCATAGATACTCCTTCAGATAACGTCTTAATCTCTCTTGTTGTTCAACAATACAATCATCTGATTGGACAAAGTTGACAAATTCGTCTTGAGATACCCACCGATATCCCATGGTTTCACCTTGCTGCAATACAATCTTTGTCTTATCCATATCTGTGATACCAAGATAACAGAAATAGATGGAATCTTTGGTCAATAGCTTATAGAGCAAATCTAGTGTTTCACAGCGCACACCAGTTTCTTCAAATAACTCTCTAATAGCTGCCTGTTTAGGTGTTTCACCCTTTATTGCACTTCCCCCTGCGGTAGCTTCATATCGAGTGGGATATGCTCTTTTGGATTGATCTCTTTGCATCAAAAGATAGGACCCATCCTGATGTTTTACCAGTATTTCACTGACGATATGATAAAGCCCTTCTGGAATCGGTTGATCTCTAACGAGATCGATATTGAGTTTGTTTCCATGAATATCAAATGCATCCCATATTTCCATTATTTAATGTTCCTTTTCAATATTTTGATGGGTCATTATTTTTTCACTAGTAGTGATAAAGTCGATTTAATAACGGATGTCAACTCGTTGTATGAATCTTGATCACTAAGTGTGAAATAAAGTGTTTTTAGAAAGTTCTTGATGTTATTTTTGTAAAAGATATTCTCAGGTAATGTTTCAACTAAAACACCTTCACCAAATCGCTTGATCCATTTACTTAAATAATCTTGAGGTAATATATGGCGGTCCAATCCTTTTTTAACAGCAACCACCATGCGTTCATCTTCATTATACATGAGGTAACATGATGCTCCTTTAATCATTTCTCGAATCCCATTAAAAAGCAATTTCAACTCACTTTCACTGATCCATTCAATTTGCATGAGTTGTCCAAAGAGATCTGCACTGTGAGCGATAGTATGGATCCATCCGACTTTTGGATCATATCCTTGATGGACTGTCTCCAATTTTGTATAGTCTAAGAATATGTTCAATAAATCCATCATTGTTTTTTTAGCTATGATATGATCCCTACGATGAATATAGACAATAACAACAAGCTGTAAAAGCGTGAAACTGCGTTTGAGTACACTATGTTCCACTTTGTTTTCTAAATCATAGGTTAAAAAGTCTTCACTCAACATGCGATAGCAAATTGAAGTAAGTTCATCTTCACCTAGATGATGATCAAGGATTAGGTGCGCAAATATAGCATAAACTAGATCATCTCTAATATGTGGATCGGGGTGTCCAATATGTTTAAGAAGATAATCCTGTAAATGTAAAAGATTGATCTGACTGAAGTCATAATCATTATGTTTAAGTGCTTCAAGTAAATCGACGTTTATTTCTTTTTCTTTGTCCAATTGATTCATCTATTTAATCCCTTTTAATTTAATCGACTTATTTTTTCATTCATTCATCTAAATAGATATCAAGCTACACTAATGTTCTTTAAAAATTGATGATAATATTAATAGCAATTGAATTGACTTAAAATAAGCATTATTGCTCTAATCTCCAAAAAATGGACGGACATTCCATATGACCATATCTTGCTTTTCGGTTAAAATGTTTGCTGATAAACAAGCATAATATCAGCTCTTTTAAGTTGTATGGTTCAATCTTTATTGCACAAGTATACATCGATATGTCTAGTAATTGATTTGAAAAAATCGCGACTCCACAACTCTAAAGTAGACTGATCTTTAATAAATGACCTAACATCTGATTTAGCTTCATCATAGTCAATATGATCAAATCGTTTTTCTAATATTTCAATTAATAATTCTTTTGTTAAATTGATGTTTTCTTCAATTGTTTTAGTTTGTTTGAGTCTTGCTTCTAAGTGTTTTAGATTCACTTTCGTATCTAAACCTAAATAATAGACATAATCATATAAGTCCCTTCCTTTAATGCGGTTCTTCCAACTTCTTGCAATAACGGCATGAATTTTCCCAGCAAAAAGGGATGATTGGTCATAAACCCGAACTTGGTATGGGAATGGTAGTAACCGAAACTTAATCTCAGTATTTGCATATAAAGGTGGATTTACATCAACTTCAAATTTGATAATAATCTTCTCGTTATGAATCAAACGATTCGAATCAGTCGAATTTGGATAAATAGTGATAAGTGTTTCTTTTGTATTACCTTTAATGAAAGCTGAATCAATATTTGAGTTTACTGTCTTATCCTTTTTTGAGACTCCAAAATTCAAACCTAGCGAATTTACCACATCACTTATTGGTTTGAAGTATCTACTGATATCAAAAGTATCATCTGCTACAAGTAAAGAGAAATCCAAATCCTCACTAAATCTGTCCATCCCATAGAAAATTCTTAATGCACTTCCACCATAAAAAGCAGCGTGTGTAAAGAAGTCGGTTTTTGAAAGTCCTGCTAAAACCACCTCTTGGAGCACTTCTTTGATTGCGTTCTTTTTATCTTCTATCGTTTTGGGATCATATTTATTAATCATTTGTTGAATAATCGTCATTTGATGTACTCACTTTCAATATATTTTTTTAGGTACCTCATATTATTTGATATATACTTATCAGTTAAATAGAGGATATCATCAAAGTTCAATTGATCAAACACGTCTTTACTTATTCGAAGATCATCAAAGATTACCATCTTTAATTCTTTAATACTTATTACTGGCTTTTTTATATATAGTAAATCGCATAATGCTTTCTCAGGGCTAGCAATAAAGTATGCGTAACCATCCTCTTCGTAAGCTTTTACAAAGAAAGGAAAGGCAGCGTTTGGTACATCCCTATAGGTGAATAAGCCAAAATGATTTTGATAGGACTTGCTTTTTCTTTTGTTGAATGTAGCATTCGTATAAACTACGACTCTTTCAGGAATGATACCATGAAAGGAAAGTGCATATTCAAAAGATAGATAGGATGGACCATAAATATATGAAGCAAGTAAAAATCCATCGATTGAGGAATTTGTTTCATAAATGCCTCTTACAAGTGGAAATAAGATACCTTTATCAATATCTCTTTTTATTTTGCCATTAATATCGTTATAATCTTTATACTTTTCTTTTAAATTTAAAGTTGTAATAATCACATTATTTCCTCCACTTAATTTTATTATATGCCATTATATGGAGAAAATCAACAATCATAGTGTATTTAAAGAGAGTAATGCAATCGTTTCGACGTGATCAGTTTGTGAAAACATGTCTACAGCTTTTACTTTTAGGATGTTATAGTTATCTTTGAGTTGTTTTAAATCTCTGACTTGTGTTTCAGGATTACAGGAAATATAGACCACACGTTTAGGTTTAAGTTTGATCAATGCTTTTAAAAATGATGGGGTACTACCTTCTCTAGTTGGATCCATAATCAATCCATCGACATGTCCTTGGTGCTCAATCATATACGTTTCAACATCTTGATTAATCATGGTGATATTGTCGATATTG
>JAVEVJ010000018.1:0-24149 GCA_034005105.1 Acholeplasmataceae bacterium
AAGTTCGTTTGAGCTATCTCAAAGGTCATGTGCATATCACGATGGTTACGAAGTTTGAAAAAACACATTGGCTCTATTTGTTTGACCTGTTTTTAGACGATTTCATTTATAATTAAAATAGAGGTGATCGATGTGGCAGTAGATATTTTGAAAATATCGAAGGATGCAAGAGAAGCGTCAAAAAAATACCCAGACGTTATCAATGCATCCATCGGTATGTTTTATGACGAGGATAAGAAAATCGGAGGAATGCCAACCGTAACACATGCGATTCGCAACCTTGCTGATGAAGAAATCCTTCCCTATCCATCTGTTGATGGAGGACCCGTTTTTAAGAATAACTTATTTAAATGGGTCTTTGGTCCCTATGAGGATTTACTCAAGGAACATTTTTATGTCAATGCATGTGCTACGCCTGGTGGCAGCGGGGCAATAGCATCAGCATTCTCGGTATTTAGTCAGCCAGGAGAGTCCATTTTTGTCTCTGACGTTCGTTGGCAGTATGAGCGATTTGCTGACCGAGCAAAGCTTCATGTTTTTGAACATAAGCTCTTTAAAGATGATACCTTTGATATGGAATCATTTAGTAAACGACTCGACGAACTGTGTCATTTGCAGCATAGGGTTATCGTGATTATCAATGACCCCTGTCATAATCCAACAGGGTTCACGTTGAGTCAGGATGAATTTTCTAAGATATTAGATATCCTCAATGAGAAGAAAAACAATGAAATCATCTTTCTCTATGATATGGCATATCTAGAATTTTCACATGAAGAAAACAACCGCAAGAAATTATCAATGTTGACTAAACTAGAAAAGCATGTCATCACATTGATTGCTTTTTCAGGTTCAAAAACATTTGGTGTTTACGGTCTTCGTTTAGGAGCAGCTATTTATTTAGGAAGAGATGAAAAGACAATCAGCCAAATCCATACACGTTTTGTCAATGAAGCGAGAGGATCTTGGTCAGCAACTCCAACCGCATCCATTGAGCTATTCAATAAATTCTCAATAAAAGAAAACAAGGAAAGATTCAAAGTTGATTTAGATAAAATCAACACGCTTGTTCAAAAGAGAAGTCAATCATTTATTCAACAGGCAAAAGCAATCGGTCTAAAGACACATCCGTTTAGAAGTGGTTTCTATACCGTCGTTTTAACGGATCATCCAGAACAAGATTACTTAAAACTTGCAGAACACCGTATCTTTGCGGTTCCAATGACAGGTGGCGTTCGTTTCGCTCTATGTAGTCTTTCCCTAAAGGAAATTGATGGGCTTCCGCAAAAGATTAAATCAATTTTAAATTTGTAGTGACTAATAAAAGGTAAGGTAGACAGTGGACATTTATTAAGTACCAACTTATATCCACCACTTGTTTCATGTTATAATAAAAGTATCTCAGCAAGAGGTACTTTTTTATTGAGTAAGGGAGAAAAATATGCAAAAAATTGTAGACTTATGTGAAAAAATGGGAGTCGCTCCAGAAGAATGTATTCCCTATGGCTTCGATAAAGCCAAGATTAGTTTAAATGTACTCAAACGCTTGGAGAACAAGAAGGATGGCAAACTTATTCTTGTTACAGCAATCAATCCCACACCTGCAGGTGAGGGTAAAACGACCGTATCGATAGGCTTAACACAAGGATTAAAATATATCGGAAAACATCCAGTTCTCGCACTGCGTGAACCCAGTTTAGGACCTGTCTTTGGCTTAAAAGGTGGAGCAACAGGCGGTGGTAAATCAACTGTCGTTCCATCAGATGATATCAACCTTCATTTCACAGGTGATCTTCATGCGGTAACTGCTGCAAACAATCTACTGGCAGCTCTCATTGATAACCATATGTATCAAGGCAATGAATTAGGTATTGAAACCGTCACGTGGAAACGCTGCATGGATATGAATGACCGCAACTTAAGAGAAATCGAAACACCGCAACGTAAAGATGGTTTTATCATTACTGCAGCCAGTGAAATCATGGCCATTTTAGCACTGGCAACAGATCTCATGGATTTAAAGCGAAGAATCAATAATATCCTCATCGGCTATACCAAAGAAGGAAATCCTATTTTTGTGAAAGATTTAGGAGGAGCAGATGCACTTACGTGGCTCCTCAAGGATGCATTTAATCCAAATCTCGTTCAGACAGTCGATGGTGTACCTACCTTTGTTCACGCCGGACCTTTTGCAAACATTGCTCACGGATGTAATTCTGTTGTAGCAACCAAATTAGCACTCAAATTAGGAGATTATGCAGTCACTGAAGCAGGATTTGGTGCCGATTTAGGAATGGAAAAGTTTTTAGATATCAAAATGCCGCATCTGGATAAAAAGGTTGATGCAATCGTGATTGTTACGACATTACGTGCGTTAAAATCACACGGTGAAGCACAAGATTTTCAACAACCTGATTTAGAAGCTTTGAAAAAAGGTTTACCCCTCTTAGAAAAGCACTTAAATAATATCAAGCAAATCGGTTTACCTTGTGTTATTGCAATCAATCACTTTGCAAATGATGAAGAACAAGAAGTCGATTACATACTCAATTGGGCAAAAGAAAACAATCACCCAATTGCTTTATGTGATGGATTTGCTAAAGGTGGAGAAGGTATGGTTGATTTGGCAAACATCATCGTTGACATTGCTGAACAACCTTCAACCATTCAGCCTATTTATGATTCAAGTGATTTACCACGCATAAAGATAGAAAAGATTGCTAAGAACATTTATGGTGCTAAAGAAGTTGTCTTCTCTAAACGAGCAACAGCACAACTAGAAACGTATGAAAAACTGGGATGGAATCTACCGGTATGCATGGCTAAAACGCCACTATCAATCACAGGTGATCCTAAAGTTCATGGTCTACCTGATTCTTTCACACTTCATATATCTGAAATTCGACCATCACTCGGTGCTGGATTTTTAGTTGCACTGACCAAGGGCATTATGGTTATGCCAGGATTAAACAAAACCCCTCGTGCGCTTAACATTGAAATTGATGCATCGGGCGAGGTCAGAGACAAGGGGTGAGTAACGATGATTCTACTCGATGGTTATCGTGTAGCAAATGAAAGAAATCAGGAACTCAAATTAAAAATTGATCAATACACCAATCAAGGTATGAGAAGTCCTCATCTAGCCATTATTTTGATTGGACAAAATCCTGCTTCACTATCTTATGTTAAAGGCAAAGGAAAAGCATGTGAAGTCGCAGGAATTAAACATACACTTCATCATTTAGATGAAGACGTATCATATGATCAAGTGCTTAATTTAATTCAAACCCTTAATCAAGATCCCGATGTTGATGGTATGATTTTACAGTTACCCATACCTAAACATCTGGATGAAAATACTCTGATTGATGCGATATCAAAAGATAAGGATGCAGATGGTTTTCATGTCATCAATCAAGGAAATCTTTATCAGAAGAAACCCACCATACATCCCGCAACACCCAAAGGTATTATGACCTTACTTAAGCATTATCAAATCAATCCTTCAGGTCTTGATGCGGTTATTGTTGGAAGATCGAACATTGTCGGTTTTCCTGTTGCTAGGTTACTGATGGATCAAGGAGCTACGATTACTGTATGCCATCGACAAACCAAAGACCTTGCTGCACACACGAGAAATGCGGATTTACTTGTTGTTGCTTCTGGTAAACCACATCTTATTACCAAAGATATGGTGAAACAAGGGGTAATCGTTATTGATGTAGGTGTTAACCGTGTTGATGGAAAACTTGTGGGTGATGTTGATTTTGAAGAAGTGAAAGAGCTCACCAGTTATATTACACCCGTTCCAAAAGGCGTGGGACCCATGACAATCAATGCACTCTTAGAAAATACATACGAGCTCTATTTAAAACATTTAAACAAAACCCAATAATGTGCTTTACTTCGTGCAGATGACTTGCTATAATGATGATGTATTTAATTATCGTATAAACTATCTGAGATGGTGATAGTGTTTCTACCGCAATGCCTTAATTGCGACTACGATCAATTAATCATGTAGGGGTTGTTTGACTGTTCGTAGCCTATACGGGTACTTAAATACACTTTGAGACGATAGGGGATAGGTAGTTTCCTTAGACCTAGGATAGGTCTCAAAGATGAACACCCACTTTTATGGGTGTTTTTTTTAAGCCCAAAACATGATAGAATGAGAATAGGAAAAAAAAGGAGTCCGATCATATGAGCATTTGGCACGACATCGATCCTAAAAGAATTCAACCGGAACAATTTATTGCAGTTATTGAAATCTCAAAAGGAAGTAAAAAGAAGTACGAACTTGATAAAGAAACAGGTATGATTATTCTTGACCGTATTCTGTTCACATCAACCCACTATCCTGCGAATTATGGATTTATTCCTCGCACATATGCTGGTGATAATGACCCACTGGATGTACTTGTATTATGCCAGGAAGACATTGAGCCTTTGAGCTTGGTTAAATGTTATCCAATTGGAGTCATGAAAATGATTGATTCAGATGAAATTGATGAAAAGATAATAGCTATTCCTTTGGGCGATCCATCACTCACACAGTATAAAGATATTAGCGAATTACCTGCACATCTATTGACTGAAATGGGACACTTTTTTGAAGTGTATAAATCACTTGAAGGAAAGAAGACCTACATTTTAGATATTGAAGGAAAAGAAGCTGCAAAGAAAATCATTTTGCAGAGCATGAAGACCTACGAAGAGAAATTTGGAAAGTAAGGAAGTAATTATATGGGAAGAGCATTTGAAGTACGAAAGGTAGCCATGGCAAAATCGGCTGCTACTAAGAGTAAACTCTATGCGAAATATGGACGTGAAATTTATCTTGCTGCTAAGCAGGGTTCACCAGATCCAGATACCAATCAAACCTTGAAAAGAATGATTGAAAAAGCAAAGCGTGAACAGGTTCCAGCGGATGTCATTAAACGTAATATCGATAAAGCAAAAGGTGGAACCGAAGATAATTTAGCATCGATTCGCTATGAAGGCTTTGGGCCGGGCAATTCGATGTTTATCGTTGAGTGTCTGACGGATAACGTCAACCGAACCATTTCAGAAGTGCGCAACTGTTTTACCAAAACAGGGGGGAAGCTTGGCGTTTCTGGATCGGTTGTTCACCAGTTCAATCATCAAGCGGTGTTTGCAATGCGAGATATTACGGAAGATGAAGTATTAGAAATATTAATCAACCATGATATTGATGTCAGTGATATAGAGACAGACGATGTAGGTGTGACCATCTACAGTGACGCAACCAACTTTAATCAAATACGTGTAGCATTCAACGATGAAAAACCCGAATTGGAATATGATACCGAACAGATCATGTGGATACCCATCATGGACACGACACTAGATAGTGATGAAGACAAAGATAAATTTGAAAGACTCACTAACATGCTTGATGAGCTTGATGATGTACAAGATGTCTATCACAATGTTTCACTATAAAGATGAATTATAAATACGATTGCGAGATACTAAGAAAAGATAAAAAATTTTAGTAAAGGCAGGTTTCTATTTACTGAAAACTGTCTTTTCATTTGCATTTTATTATGTTATAATAACTTGAAGATTACTCGAGGAGGACAGAATGGGCTTATATTCCAAGGATCCGATCATCGATGCGATTATCTTAAAGGAAAAAAACCGGCAAGAAGAACACATTGAATTGATTGCTTCTGAAAATTTTGTTTCACAAGCTGTATTGGATGCTCAAGGTTCGATTCTGACTAACAAATATGCAGAAGGTTACCCAAAGAAAAGATACTACGGTGGCTGCGAGTTTGTTGATGAAATTGAATCTTTAGCGATTGAGAGACTCAAGTCTCTATTTCAGGCGAAGTATGTTAATGTACAACCCCATTCAGGCTCACAAGCAAACATGGCCGTTTACATGGCATTGATGAATCCTGGAGATCAGATGCTCGGCATGTCACTTGCTGAGGGGGGTCATCTGACCCACGGATTCAAACTCAACTTTTCCGGTAGACTTTATCAATCGCACTTTTATGGCGTTGATGAAGTGACTGAAACGATTGATTATGATCGTGTTTTAGAAATTGCTAGGGAAATTAAACCTAAAGTGATTGTTGCTGGTGCTAGCGCATATTCGAGAACGATTGATTTCAAACGCTTCAGAGAGATTGCAGATGAGGTTGGAGCGTATCTACACGTTGATATGGCACATATTGCAGGTTTGGTTGCAGCAGGATTGCATCCATCACCGATGCCTTATGCACATGTTGTATCATCTACAACTCATAAGACGCTACGTGGACCTCGTGGCGGAATCATTTTAACCAATGATGAAGAAATAGCTAAAAAGATTGATAAAATTGTTTTCCCAGGTATACAAGGTGGACCTTTGATGCATGTTATTGCCGCGAAGGCTGTTGCTTTTTATGAAGCACTCCAACCGGACTTCGTCACTTATCAAAAACAAGTGATTAAGAATGCAAAAGTACTTGCTGATGAACTCACTAAGCGTGGATATCGTATTGTGAGCGGGGGAACGGATAACCATCTCATGCTCGTCGATGTCAAAGGTAAGCTTAACATCACAGGACTTGATGCAGAAAATATACTACACCGCGTTGCCATTACATGTAATAAGAATGGTGTCCCCTTTGATAAGGAAAAACCTGCATATGCATCGGGTATTCGTTTAGGAACTCCCGCTGTAACAACCAGAGGGTTTAAAGAAAATGAAATGAAGCAAATCGCAGGTTGGATTGATCAAGCGCTCACCAACCGTGAAGATGGTATCGTATTAGACAACATTCGACAACAAGTCATTGAAATGACACAAAGATTTCCATTATACAAGAAGGGAGTATAACAAACATGATTGCAAAAACAAAGTATATCCCAGACGGCAAAAAAGAACTCAAAGAACTACCCATAGTTCATTACCTTGATGCCAATTATGTTTATTATCCAGTAACAAGTGCACGTTGCCCCGAAGGTGAAACGTGCGTAAGAGGTGGCCAATTTGTCAAAGTTGGTGAAGTCGTAGGAACAAGAAAAGGAGCTTTCTTTGAACAGCCCATGCACGCAACCGTTAGTGGTGAAGTGGTTGGTTATGAAAAGCATATTGATAATAGTGGTAAAGTCGTTGACTGTCTCATTGTAAAAAACGACAAAAAATATGAACTTCATGAATCAATCGTTGAACGCACTGATGATGAAATAGCGGCACTCAATAAAGAGGATTATATTCAGATTATTAAAGACGCTGGTCTTGTTGGTTTAGGTGGAAGTGCATTTCCAACCTACATCAAACTCGAAACAAAAGATCCAATAGATGTCGTCATTGCAAACGGTGTTGAATGCGAACCTAACCTCATTGCTGACTATTCGCTCATGATGAACAATCCACGAGAAATCATCAAGGGGCTCATCTATGCAATGAATGCTTCAGGTGCGAAGCGCGGAGTCATCGCAATAAAGAAGAAGTACAAAGAAATCGAAGAACGCCTTAAATTCGTTCTCCAAGAATTCACAGAGTTTGATATTAAAGTTGTGACCGTTGGGAACTTCTATCCACAAGGATGGGAACTTGCAATGATTCGTAACGCTTTAGGAATCAAAATTCCGCAAGGCGAACTTCTCTCTAAATATGGAGTACTCAATTTCAATGTTTCGACTTTGCAGAGTATCTATAATGCGGTTAAAAAAAGATTACCTGTGCTTGAAAGACTATTCACCATCAGTGGTGATGGCGTCCAAAATAAAAACTTTAGAGCACGTATTGGTACCCTGATTACAGATCTCGTAGAGCTTGCTGGTGGTTATACTAACGAAGAAGCTCCCAAAGTCATGATTCTGGGTGGACCTATGATGGGAACCAATATTTTACGAGATGACGTCGTCATGACACACACGACAACAAGTCTCATCGTGATGAATGAAAAGATTGATAAAGAAGAACCTTGTGTACACTGTGCATCCTGTGTTTATTCATGTCCCGTTGAAATTCAACCTGTACAGATCATGAACGCTTACAAAGTACGTGACAAAGAGATGCTCAAGGTGTTGGAAGTCAATAAATGTATCGAATGTGGGCTTTGCTCATTCGTATGTCCTTCGAAGATTCACTTAACGGAATACATGCGTAACGGCAAACGCTTCTTGGCTAAATAGGAGGTATTATGATGCAAGCAGTTAAACAAACAAGCCCCTATATCCGCAAGGATGTCAGTACAAAGCGAATGATGATTGACGTGCTCATAGCACTCATTCCAGTCGTTGCCTTTTCTATTTATCGCTTTGGTGGAGACGCAATTCTTAGAATTTTAGTATCACTTGTTGTCATGATTGGTCTTGAAGCTTTGGTGTTTGGTATAATGCACAAACCGGCAAAAGCTGATAAATGGATGGATCGTGTGAAGTCAAGATATGCTGAATATACGATCAACAACATTACAGCACCAGCTGTCAGTGCCGTCATTTTTGCAATGTTAGTTCCAAGCAAATTACCTATCTACGCAGTTGTAATTGGTGCTGCATTTGGTATCGTTATTGCGAAAATGCTTTTTGGTGGACTTGGATCTAATATTTTCAACGTAGCGGCTGCTGGACGCATTTTCATTGCTTTAGCAGTAACTAACATGTTTGATGGTAGTTATTTAGGTGTTGATTTAGTTGCTGGAGGGACAGCGCTCACATCACTTCGTTCAGGACTTGGTTTTCCAGGTGTACTCAATAGTTATTCACTAATTGAACTATTTTTCGGAAATGTTCCAGGAGCAATGGGTGAAATCAGTGCTGCAGCGATTTTAATTGGTGCTGTTTACTTACTGATCCGTAAATCAGCTGATTATCGCGTCATGTTATCAACAGCACTCACATTTACGGTACTCATGTTATTTGCAGGTATAAAACTTTATCCAGATCTTGCTTTAGAATATGTTTTATTCCATCTCTTTTCAGGTGGGTTAATGTTTGGTATGGTATTTATGGTTACAGATCCAGTTACATCACCTGTTACAAGACCAGGTCGTTGGCTTTATGGTCTATTGGTTGGTGTAGTCATCGTACTCATTCGCCTTTTTGGAGCTTATCCTGAAGGTGTTGCATTTGCTATTTTATTTGCGAATATGTTTGTTCCACTCATTGATTATCCTAAGTGGGCAACCAATAAAATTAAACCAGCCTTTATCGTGAGTTATATCGTTTTACTTGTCGTATTTAGTCTGGTGGTATTCTTCGGTGTAGGAGGTACCGTGTAATGAGAAAAATCTTTGAAAAACCTATGATTCACTACACCTTTGTATTAACAGTTGTTGCGATTGTCTGTGGCTTAATGATTGGTGGTATGAATGCTATTACAGCTCCCATCATCAAGCGAAACCTCGAAGAAGCACAACGTCGTGCCTATCAACAGGTTTTACCAGAAGGTCAAGACTTTATGGAACTTGATCTGATTGCTGGCGTTCCCTCATCGATTCAATCAGCAGTAGAAGCTAAGGATGCAAGCAGTCAAGTAATTGGCTATATCTATACAGCGTATATGAAAAATCAGCATGGTTCGATTACAATTGTTGTCAGTGCCGATACCACGGGTAAGATTTTAGGAACCAGTATTTTGGCGATTGACCAAACAAAAGGTATTGATGATACGAGAAATAATCTAAACGGTTTTGTTGGATCCAATCTTGGAGTCGCAACTCCTATTGGAGATATCACCGCTGGTGTTACTAACAGTTTAAACACGATAAAAGCACTCATTTTAGATATGTCAATTGCACATGGGTTACTCGCAGGAGCACCAGCAGATCCTTATGTCGATGCTTATGGTGAAGGTTATTCCTTAGATCCAGATGATGCATTTGAACCAACAGATCATGTCATCTCCAGAAAGATTGCTACAAATGCTTCTGATGAAGTTGTTGGTTATGTCTATTACCTAACTGGAACAGGTGACTATGAAGGTTATGGTGGTGAAGTATTCACCGGAAAAGGTATTGATTTAGAAGTTTTATTTGATGCCGAGTATGAAGTTATTGGCGTTTTTATACCTGAAGATGAATATGAACATACAAAGTCATTTAGAGAAAGAATTCTAAGCTATGCAGAATCATTTATTGGTAAGAAGCCTATTGATTTTGCTCCAGCAATGCTCGATCCAGAAGCGATTGCAGCAGGTGCCTCGTTCACGAGAAATCTGGTCAATGTTCTTCTAGATGCTTTATTGGAAGAGGTGAACTAAGATGCGGATGAAAAAACAAAATCTATGGTTACTGATCAATACAGCAATACTCGTTGGTATCACGGTACTCTTCATTGTTATTTTGGAAACATCTGTTCCAAAGGAACCTAAAGATTATCTCTTTGGTACCGTTGTCGAACTTAGAAATGAAACCAATATTGAAGATCCTTCAGGATCTAGTAGTTATCAAATAGTTGACTATAAAGCAGAAGCCTACAAGGGATCAACATTTTTAGGAACAGTATATAATGTAAAAATTAAGAATGGTTATACCTATCATGAAGATGATGCCTTTGGTATGATTGAACTACTTGTCGCTATTGATCCAGCTGAAAATGTTAAAGTTCAGATCGTTGAACTCAATCAATCTGATTGGACAGTCAAGGGTATTCAAGCTTATATCTATGATAAGTACCAAAGCATTCCTTATGGATCTGTAACGAACATACCAACATACGATGCTGCAGATCCAACAGCTGGTGCGACAGCAACGGATAGTACAGGAGCCATTAAGGCCATCATTCAAAGAGTCGTCGATATTCACTTTGATTTAATCGTTGATAATCCTCTCATTACTCTTTATGGTTCAAATGCAGTGATTACAGTTGATTCAAGTTTTGATCCAACAACAGAGTATGTTACACAAAGAGAACTTGTCAAAAATGAATCAAATGTTGATCTGGGTTATGTCTACACACTGACTGGAACGGGCGACTTCTTAGGTTACGATGGAATGGTTACAGGACAATCAGTAACTATCAAAGTTGCATTTGATGTTGATGATGAAGTGATTGGTGTCATACTACCTGAAGAACTCTATGGACACACAACAGGTGATAGAATGAACAAAATCCAAAATTATCTTGATTTACTCATTGGATCGACGATTGATGAGTTTGATACAGCATTATCAAATCCAGGAAGTATTGTTTCAGGGGTATCCTGGACTAAAGATCTTGTCGATGATTTGATAGCTGCACTTGTGGAAGAGGTGAACTAAGATGACAGAAGCAAAAAAAGTACCCGCTAAAAAAGTTGCTGCCGTTGAAAAAGAACCCTCTCTTTGGGATATTTTCACAAAGGGAATTTGGAAAGAAAATGGCATCTTTGTCATGGTTCTTGGATTATGTCCAGCACTTGCAGTCACCTCGACATTTGAAGGTGCGTTTGGTATGGGTATCCTTGTTATTCTTGTTTTATCCATGACAAACACCTCAGTTTCACTTATTAGAAAAGTTGTTCCAGATACAGTACGTATTCCTGTGTATGTCATTATTATTGCAACCGAAGTTACGATACTTAAGATGCTTGTTGATGCTTTTGCACCAGCGTTAGCGACTGAACTCGGTGTATTTATCGCATTGATTACCGTCAATTGTGTCGTCTTTGGACGCGCAGAATCCTTCGCATCTAAAAACAGTGTACCTAAAGCGTTACTAGATGGTATCGGTGTGGGTATTGGTTTTGGTATTTCATTAATGATGATTGGATTCTTTAGAGAATTTTTAGGAACAGGAACCATCGTATTAGGTAAGACATTACCACTCGGATTTGAATATACCGTGTTTGAGACTCTTGGTTTAAGCAAGTACGCTTTCGCAGTCCTTGTTCAACCCCCAGGAGCATTCATGGTAATTGGTATCATACTTGCTATTATTACAGCTGCTCGTCAGAAGAAGGGGGTTAAGAAATAATGAATCTCATTGCGATATTAATCTCTTCAATGATTATTAATAACATCGTTTTGATGCAGTTTTTAGGACTTTGCTCTTTCTTCGGTGTATCAACAAAGATGAAGTCAGTTGTTGGTATGGGACTCGCTGTTATAACAGTTATCTTTCTTTCTGGAGTCATCACATACCCTATTTATAAGTACATTTTATTACCTCTTGAAATTCAATATATTGATACCATTGCATTTATTTTGGTCATTGCATCACTTGTACAACTCACAGAACTCGTTATCAAACGATTTAGTCAAAGCTTATATAAAGCACTCGGCGTATATCTTCCCTTAATTGCAACCAACTGTGCCGTTTTAGGTGTTGCATTAACCAATGTCGCTACACCACAGAGTTATCCTGAAGCATTAATGTATGCACTTGGTTCAGGTTTAGGTTATGCATTTATCATTATAACATTTACAGCTATTCGTTTACGTCTTAATTCTGCCAATGTACCCAAGGCAATGAAGGGACTTCCCATTGCGTTTGTTACAGCTAGTTTAATGGCGATGGCATTCATGGGATTATCAGGTATTATCTAATGCAATTCTTAATTGTTGTAGGTATTGTAGCAGGCTTTATCGTTTTATATGTGGGTACGATGTTTTTAAACGAAAAAGTTGAAGTTCCAGAATCATGCAAAGAAGCGTATCTCGAAGCACAATCATGTGAATCTTGTGCAACAAAAAGTGGCAGAGCATCATGTAGTTTTAACGATACGATTGAGTTTTTGAAGGAGGTCAAATTATGATAGACGCTCTATTTCCTTTTATCATTCTTGGTGGACTTGGTATCTTACTAGGTATCGTTTTGTCGTTGGCAAATCAATACTTGCAAGTACAAGAAGACCCACGAATTGATGATATTGAAAAATTACTTCCAAATTATAACTGTGGGGCATGTGGGACACCAGGGTGTCGTGCATTTGCTACAGGTATTGTTGATGGTGAAGTAAAAAACCTATCTCGCTGCAAACCTGGTAAGGTGGATAAACATTATAACCCCATCTTGGAATATTTAAAGGATCATCCAAATCCAGATGGAAGTATCATTGATGTAAAGATTTAGGACATCTTTTGTCCTTTTCTTTACTGATGCATATTTGTTTTTGAACTTAAGGAGTATACATGAAAAAAATCATTGCGTTGATGATGATTATGATGCTATCGATGTCGCTCGTCGCGTGCACAAGACCCAAACCCCATGTTTTTTATGATTACATGGACACATTAATCGTCATTGATATACCGATATACAATAAAAAACAAAGAAGTGAACTCTTAGAACATATCGAAGAAATCTACAAGACATATCACGACCTAACGAATAATTATGGACCGCTTAGTAATGATGAAGATTTCAAAGAAAATATCTATTCAATCAATCAAAAGATCAATCAAGAGATTGAAATAGATAAAGAGTTATATGACCTTCTTCAGGAGGCAAAAACCATTCATGAGCTTACAAATGGTTATTTCGATGTATCCATTGGTAAAATTGTTGATATCTGGAAAGATATAATACTCAATGATGAGTACTTTCACAGAGAAATACCTCAGGTTGTATTCGATCAAGTACTTATCCAACTTCAAGCAATCGATGTTGTTGAAGAACCGTTTGTTCTAACAGAAGATAACGGGTCATATTATGTCAGATTAACGCATGAAGATGTCAAGCTTGATCTTGGAGCAATCTCAAAAGGGTATGCAACACAATTAGTATATGATTACTTAATCGAAGAAGGTATCACCTATTTTTCAATTAATGCAGGAACCAGTTCGTTATCTCTTGGTAAAAAGATTGATCGCGAATCAAAAATGTATCATATCACGTTAGCGAATCCTGTTGAAAATGGACAATACGGCATGCTCTATGTACAAAACAAAGCAATTAATACCAGCGGAAATTTTGAACAGTATGCGCTTTATAATGATTTAAGATATCATCATGTCATATCACCCAAAACAAAACTTCCCGCACAGCATTATCACACGGTGACAGTGATTGGTGATGATGCAGGATTATTAGATGCACTATCGACAGCATTATTTTCAATGTCATCAGATGATTTTGAAGTGTTTATCGACGAGCATCAAGAAACACTGAATCTTGAAGTGATACGCTTTAATTATGATGAAACTGTATCGACATTTTTGCTAGACACCGTATTTGAGGCTTTTTAATATGAATCAAGGAAACCAAAAGAAACGAGATATCATGTTAGCAGTATTGCTTTTCATCTTATTGGGAGGCGTCTTTATCGCATTTAGACTGCTTGCCTTTAAGGATGATGCTTCCATGGCATATGTTTATTATGGTACCTCAAGTGATCCAATAGTGACGATTGCTTTCACCGAACAACAAATCATTCGTCATTATGACCAAGACACTCCAGCAAGCTATGAAAAAGACTATCCTATCATTGACGAAGATAACCAAACGATTACCATCTTAGGTGATTACATGATTGATGGTATACGACAAGATGTTGTTATTAAATATGATTTTGCTAAAAAGAGTGTCCAAATTATTGAAGAACAAAGTCCTAACCATATTTGCAGTAGAGAAGGAGAATCAACAGGTTGGCCATTGATCTGCTTACCCAATCGTGTACGCGTTGAGTTTGTAAATGATCAAGGTGATTTCACTGTTTAGTCTACGATGAAGAAAACCAGAAAAATGACTTTGTTAGCCAATTTCCTAGCAATTGCCATTGTCCTAAACATAATCGAATCTGCGATACCTATCATTCCTGTACCAGGAGCAAAACTTGGGTTTGCAAACGTGGTTACACTGATTGTTTTATATGTCTATTCATTTAAAGATTCATCGCTTCTGACACTATCGCGTGTCATTCTTGTCTCATTATTGACAGGAAAACTTTTAGGACCTGTCTTTTATATGAGCATGAGTGGTGCAATACTCGCGATATTCGCTATGGGCTTCTTTAGGAGACTAAACTTTTTCGGTGTATTAGGAGTCAGCGTGCTTGGAAGCGTATTTCATTGTATAGGTCAGATTATCGGTGGTTACTTTGTTGTAGGTAGTACGGCGATTGTTCTATATCTTCCGATTATGTTGTTCTTAAGCATTCCGGCAGGAGTAGTCACGGGGATTATTGCACAACGTTTTCTAAAGATATGGCAAACTTGGAATAAGGATTTGCAATAAAGCAATGATTTGTACTTTTATGGCTTGATTATTCATATATCAAATGATATAATGATTGCGCAAAACTTACTATGACAGACGTCATGGCGGAAGGAGAAAACATATGAAACCAGGAATTCACCCAAAATATAACGTGACCAAGGTTAAGTGTGCAACATGTGGAACAGAATATGAAGTTGGAACAACAGCGAACAATCTTCGCATTGAAACCTGCTCAAACTGTCACCCATTTTACACAGGTCAACAGACTTTTGTTCAAGCAGCTGGACGCGTTGAAAAATTCAATAAACGCTATGGTTTAAACGAAAAGAAGCAAGACAGCAAATAACGTGATCATTCATCACGTTTTTTATTAGTATCTTAGGATGAAAGGGGAGTCCTCTATGTATCACACTTACAAGAATGGTTTTATTGAAGTTGTCTGTGGACCGATGTTTGCGGGGAAAACGGAAGAACTCATCAGACGTATTAAACGACTTGAATATGCTAAGCAAAACGTGCTTGTTTTTAAACCCAAAATCGACACACGTTACGCCGTTGGAGAAATCGTGTCACACAACATGAGTAAAAAACCATCCATTATCATTGAAAAAAGTATGGAAATCATGTCCTATGTTAAAGAGAATACGGATGCTGTCGTTATTGATGAGGTACAATTTTTTGATAATGAAATTGTAGAGATAGCTGAAGTACTGGCTGATCGCGGCATTCGTGTTATTGTCGGTGGACTCGATCGAGATTTTAGAGGAAATCCATTTGGTCCTATGCCCGAATTACTCGCACGTGCGGAATTCGTAACCAAATTGACAGCTATTTGTGTTGTTAGTGGATTACCTGCAACGCGTACACAGCGTATCATCAACGGTAAACCAGCACTATACAGTGATCCAACCATTTTAGTAGGTGCTAATGAATCATACGAACCCAGATCGAGACACTATCATGAAGTCCCAGGAAAACCAAAGAAAATATAAATACATGGCAGCTGCACTGCGTGAAGCTGAAAAAGCAGCTGCAATTGATGAGGTTCCGGTGGGAGCAGTTGTCGTCTATCAAGATAAGATTATTGCAAGAGCACATAATTTAAGAGAAAAAAAACAGTCCTTTCATGCACATGCGGAATTTTTAGCAATGATGAAAGCAGCAAAAAAACTTGGTAGTTGGCGCTTGGAAGACTGTGATGTTTATGTTACAATGGAACCGTGTCCGATGTGTGCTGGAGCAATGATTCAGTCACGCATTAAACACCTATACTACGGTACAAAAGATCCAAAAGCAGGTGGAATCGATAGCGTTGTTAAATTATTCGATACCCCTTTTAATCATCAAATAGATTATGAGAGCGGGATACTAGAAAACGAAGCTCAAGATATGGTTAAATTATTTTTTAAAAAACTAAGAAACAAACAGTAAAGAATGCCCCATCTAGCATCATCATTCAATAGTAGCGTGTGAACCTGGTCAGGTCTTGATTGAAGCAGCCATAAGCATGTCTATTATGTGGATGATGATGCTAGATGGGGATTTTCAATGTTTCACATATTCACAAGAAACATCACAAGTGATGATATAATGAAAATAATGGAGGTATTTACCGATGAAACTAAACGCACGAGTCTATCGTCAATTAACAAATGAACCCTTTCTAACACAGGAAATAGAAGGGAAAAAGATTGAATTTATTCACATGAATGACACACCGTTGTTATTTCAATATGCAAGCAGAGGACGCTTTGCTCTTTGGACATCAGATGGTGTGAATTATAGAGTGCTCATTGAGAAAAAATATTATGAAGCTCTTGAAGACTTCTATCAACCCGAAGTCAATAAAATATGGTTAGATTTTTTAGAAGGTGTTGGAGCACTTAACCGCAAGATCAACATGTGGTTTATTATTCCTACACTCATTCTTTATGTTGTAATTGCAGGCTTAGCAACATTCCTATTCCAGGATTACACGCTTCAAATCTTACTCGGGATGATTGTGTTAGTCGTTTTGAGTAACATGATTCAAGGACGCATTGTCAACCGCAAGGTTCGTGAGGAAAATCTTAAAGCACAGGACCATATCAGAAGATATTTGGGTGATGAAAAGTTTGAAGAACTCATCAAAGCGCAGGATCAACATTATCAAGATTACTTCAAGTTCAATGAAGAACAAACGACAGAAGAAGTTGTAAATGAAGATGTAGAAGTCATTGAAACAGAAGAAATAAGCGAGGAAGATGAAGATGATGGAACAAAAGGCAATTAATGCTATTCGGATGCTTGGTGTTGATGCTATCAACCGAGCAAACAGTGGTCACCCAGGCATTGTACTAGGTGCTGCTCCCATGGCTTATCAGCTCTTTACCGAACATCTTCGTATCAATGTAAAAGATACCCGTTGGATTAATAGAGATCGTTTTATATTATCTGCAGGACATGGTTCGATGCTTTTATACGCATTAAACCATTTATCAGGATATAAAATATCCATGGATAATCTTAAGAATTTTCGTCAAATAGGTAATACTCCTGGTCATCCTGAATACGGACATACTGAAGGTGTCGAAACAACTAGCGGTCCGCTTGGACAAGGCATTTCTAATGCGGTGGGTATGGCCATTGCAGAGACACATTTAGCAGCTCGCTTTAACAAAGAAGACATCAATATTATCGATCACTATACTTATGTCATTTGTGGAGATGGAGATTTGCAAGAAGGCGTCGCAATGGAAGCTATGAGTTTGGCTGGGCATTTAGGATTGGGTAAACTCATCATTTTATTTGATTCAAATGATATACAACTTGATGGAAAAGTCGCTTTAGCATATAGCGAAAAACACCAACAAAAATTTGAAGCGATGGGATGGCATTATCAGCGTGTTGAAGATGGTAATGACTTGGTCAAAACACAAAAAGCCATTAACAAGGCAAAGAAAGAAGACGGCCGTCCATCAATCATTGAGATTAAGACCATTATTGGTTATGGTACTCAAGCTCAAGGAACAAGCAAAGTTCACGGTGCTCCTATTGGAGAAGAAGAAGCTAAAAACTTACGGATAAAACTGGGATGGAATGAAGCTCCTTTTTCAGTGACTCAAGACATCTATGACCATTTTAGAAAGAAAGTTGCTCTAAGAGGACAACGAGCTTATAGAAAGTGGAATGAGCAGTTAAAACAATATCAGGAAAAATATCCAAAAGAATACGCTCAGTTTATTGATTTTTTTGAAAACACAATCAAGGTTAATCTAGATGATTTTAAGGAAGAAGTTAATGTTGCTAAAGAAGCAACTCGAAATATCAGTGGAAAAATCATTCAAAAATTATCCCAATTGAACCTTAATTTGATAGGAGGATCCGCAGATCTTACAGCATCTACCAAAGCAAAAGGTGCAGATGGACATTATGATAAAGATCATCGTTTAGGACGTAACCTTAATTTTGGAGTTCGAGAACACGCAATGGGAGCTATCATCAACGGCATGGTTTTACACGGTGGTCTCAAAGTATTTGGTGGTGCATTCTTTGTCTTTAGCGATTATATGAAGCCTGCCCTTCGTTTAGCTGCAATTATGCAAATTCCTTCCATTTTTGTCTTTTCACATGATACGATAGCTGTAGGCGAAGATGGACCAACACATCAACCGGTTGAGCAGTTAACAGGATTAAGAGCAATACCCAATTTGAATGTTATCAGACCCGCTGATGCCAATGAAACACTTGCTGCATGGAAGGTAGCTGTGGAATCGACTAAGACACCGACAGCGATTATCTTGACAAGACAAAGTGTTAATAATTATCAAGAAACATCATATGAAGGGCTGATTAAAGGAGCATACATTGTATCCAAAGAAAAGAAAAAGCTGGATGCTATTTTACTAGCAGCAGGATCAGAAGTTGATCTTTCCATCCAAACTCAACAAGAATTAATGAAGCATGGAGTCGATGTAAGAGTTGTCAGTATGCCCTCACACTTCTTGTTTGAAAAACAAACACAAAAATATCAAAAAGAGATTCTACCTAAACGAGCAAAAGTTATTGCTGTTGAAATGGGATCAAGACTTTCGTGGTATAAATATACACAAAATGTGTATGGACTTGACCAGTTTGGTGTGAGCGCACCTCTTAATCAAGCACTTAACTACTACGGATTTAATAAAGAAGAACTAGCCCAATATATTCTAAAAAAGTTGAACTAAAGATGTGATTAAATGATCTATGATGGAATCATAGTTGGTGGCGGACATGCAGGCATTGAAGCTGCTCTAGCAATGGCAAGAATGAATAAAAAAACCTTACTCGTAACAGGCAACCTTAGCAAGGTTGCTTCTTTGCCTTGTAATCCATCGATCGGTGGTCCTGCTAAGGGGATAGTTGTTCGAGAAATTGATGCACTCGGTGGTCAAATGGCTAAGAGTGCAGATGAAGGTCAAATTCAAATAAAGATGCTAAATGCCTCCAAAGGACCTGCTGTTAGAGCACTTCGTGCACAGATTGACAAAGTCAAATATCCAAAGATTATGTTAAGAGTTCTTAAGGAAACTAAGAACTTGGATTTACTCGAAGCCTTGGTCGATCATTTAATCATAGAAAATGATCACGTAAAAGGGATTGTCCTAGAGAACGGAACAGCTTATCACGGATCAACCGTTATATTAACAACGGGAACTTATCTTGCAAGCAACATTCTTGTGGGAAAAGAAAAAACAACCAGCGGTCCAATAGGAGATCCAACGACTTTTGGTATTAGCAAACAACTTAAAGAATTAGGTTTTGAAGTGCTTCGTTTAAAAACAGGAACACCTCCAAGAGTGGCCAAAGATAGTATTGATTATACAAAAATGGTTCCTCAACCCGGAGATGAAATAAAGCATACATTTAGTTTTGATGATATCTACTATGATAAAAATCCAAAAGAGCTTTGTTACTTAACACACACTTCGCTTAATACACATGAGATTATCCATCTTCATCTCGATGAATCCGCAATGTATGGTGGTGTTGTCGAAGGTGTTGGACCACGCTATTGTCCATCAATTGAAGATAAAGTTGTAAGATTCAGTGATAAAGAAAGACATCAGATATTTATTGAGCCAGAAAGTATGGATCTTGATGAAATGTATGTCCAAGGATTTTCAACGAGTCTTCCTCGTCGCGTTCAAGAAGAAATGATTAAGACCATTCCTGGACTTGAAAACGTGAAAATTGTTCGTTATGCATATGCGATAGAATATGATGCCATTAATCCAACACAATTATATCCAACATTAGAAACCAAAAAAATAAAAAATCTCTATTGTGCAGGACAGATAAATGGAACAAGCGGTTATGAAGAAGCGGCAGGTCAAGGTTTAATGGCTGGCATCAATGCTGCACTCAACTTATCTGGAAAAGACCCTCTCATTCTTAAACGTCATGAAGCATATATTGGAGTTCTCATCGATGATTTAGTTACAAAAGGGATACTTGATCCCTATCGTTTGCTCACATCACGAGCAGAGCATCGATTGTTACTTAGAAATGATAATGCAGATTTAAGACTTAGAGATTATGGCTATCAAATTGGTTTAGTTGATGAGTCAACATATCAGTGTTATCTTGATAAAAAGAAAACATTCTTATCCCTTGTCGACTTGGCAGAAAAAACACGTATTATGCCCAATGATGAAAATAACGACTACCTTCAGAATCGAGGTTCGTCAT
Organism: Acholeplasmataceae bacterium; assembly: GCA_034005105.1. Taxonomy (GTDB): domain Bacteria; phylum Bacillota_I; class Bacilli_A; order Acholeplasmatales; family Acholeplasmataceae; genus Peloplasma. Next base: position 20,815 of record JAVEVJ010000018.1, read on the forward strand.
CAATTTTTGAAGCCATAAGCGTTGCTGATTTATTAAAACGTCCAGAAATAGGTATACCGGATGTTTATCATTTTCTAGGAAGCAATGTCAATGAAGATATTGCAGAACAACTAGAAATCAAGATTAAGTATGAAGGTTATATTCAAAAAGCACTTCGTGAAGCCGAAAAGATGATTCGACTCGAAAATAAGTCAATACCCGACTATATCCACTATGAGAGCATAAAAAATATCTCCTCTGAAGCGCGTGAAAAATTAGCGAGAATTCGTCCCAAAACTGTTGGACAAGCATCTCGCATATCAGGCGTTAATCCAGCTGATATATCTGTGTTGCTTGTTTTTCTCGAATCAGGAGCAATGAAACATGAATTTTAAGCGAGATGTTGAAGCCAATCTAGGTATTCGTTTGTCCGATGAACAAATGATGCAATTTAACACATATTATGAATATTTAATTGAATATAACAAAATCACGAACTTGACACGAATTATTGATCGTCAAGAAGTTTACTATAAACATTTCTATGATTCATTGACATTAAGTAATGTGATTAAATGTGATTCGATTGTTAGTATAGCCGATATGGGATCTGGAGCCGGATTTCCAAGTATACCGTTAAAAATTGCTTATCCACATCTAAAGATCACCATCATTGATTCACTTGGAAAACGCATCACTTTTTTAGAACATTTGATATATCTTCTCAACCTTACGGATGTCCATCTGATTCATGATCGCGTTGAGATCTTTGCAAAAAACATGCAACAAACATATGACCTTGTTACAGCTCGCGCTCTAGGATCACTAGCTCTTATTGTCGAAATGGGATTACCTATGGTTAAAGTGAATGGCTTTTTTATTGCTCCAAAAGGAATAAACTTTGAACAAGAAGTTAATGAAGCAAAAAAGGCAATCCATATTTTAGGTGCTGAAATCAGTAAAATAGAATCCTTTGATTTACCATACGAATATGGACAACGTGCAAATATTTTGATTAAAAAAGTAAAACATGTCGAAGGATATCCACGCTCATTTGCACAAATGAAGCATAAAGCCTTATAATAATATAGAAAAGATAGAAGGTGAGCCATGGGCAAAATTATTGCAGTATCCAATCAAAAAGGCGGTGTTGGTAAAACAACAACAAGTGTCAATTTGTCCGCTGCATTGGCTGAACATAATAAACGAGTTCTACTCGTTGATTTTGATCCACAAGCAAGCACAACCACAAGTTTAGGTATCAATCGAAGCATGCTATACTCATCTATCTATGACGTCATGTTGGATCAAAAAACTATCAAAGAATCTATTATTCATCTACCTGACATTGGTGTTGATGTTATTCCTGCAACAATTGAACTTGCACATGTCGAAGTTCGACTTGACCATGAGGATCGAGAGTATATTTTAAGTCACAAATTATCACAAATCAGTGATCAATACGATTTCATACTTATCGATTGTCCACCAAGTCTAGGATTATTAACAATCAGTGCATTATATGCATCTAATTCCGTATTAATACCTGTTCAATGCCAGTTTTTAGCCATCGATGGATTGACTCAATTGTTAAATACCATTAGAATTGTGCAAAAGAAGATGAAGATTAATAACAGAAAACTCGAAATTGAAGGTGTTCTACTCACCATGCTTGATAAACGTACCAAGGCGGGTTGGGAAATCGTTCATGAAATTAAGGATTACTTCAAGGAGGGTGTCTTTGATACCATTATTACAAGTAATGTTGCAGCCCAAATGGCACCAACATATGGTTTACCTGTACTGACATTTGCACCTAAGTCACCAGCGGCAAAGCTATACAAATCTTTAGCAAAGGAGATTGTGAGCAATAATGAGCGACGATAAAAAAGCAAGAACATTTACAGACTTATTACACGAGCATCATATTGACGATGTACTTGAAGGAGAAGTTATAGAAGAAATTCTTTTAAACGATATCAAACCTAATCCATTTCAACCAAGACGTATCTTTGATGAAGAAAAAATTAATGAATTAGCTCAATCTATCAAGGAACACGGTGTATTTCAACCGATTATATTGAAAAAGGTAAAACTAGGATACATCATTGTTTCTGGTGAAAGAAGATATCGTGCAGCTTTGAAAGTAGGGTTGAAAACAATACCATCGATCATCAGACAGTATGAAGAATCCAAAGTTGCCGAAATCGCGCTTGCTGAGAATTTGCAACGTGAAAATTTAACACCTATTGAAGAAGCAGAAGCGTATAAGATTGTGATGCATAGCCTTAATCTAACTCAAGCACAATTAGCAGAAAAAATTGGAAAAAGCAGATCACATGTTACAAACACTTTGGGATTGTTGCATCTACCAGAAGAAGTTCAACAACTTTTACTAACAAACGCGATAAGTATGGGACATGCTCGAGCATTGAGTAAACTGGAAAACACCAATCAGATCATTAAACTTGCACACCAAGTTGTTAAAAATCAATTAAGTGTTAGACAAGTTGAAGAAATTACACAAGCTGAAGAAAAAACAAACAAAATTGAACGAAAAAAAACCTCAGTGTTCAATGATGAAGAAAAGCATCTAGGTCAGTATCTTGGTTTCAAAGTTAAAATAGATGAAAATAAAATCGTCATATATCATAAAGGACATGACCTGGATGAAGTTATGGAGAAACTGATTAAAAAATGAAATATCAAATTGGTGATTTAGTTATCACAAAAAAGAAGCATGTTTGTGGCAGTGATTTATGGACTGTAGAACGCACGGGTGCTGAGGTTAGAATTAAGTGTAAAAAATGTGGAAGAGAAGTTATGATGCTAAAAATGGAATTCGATAAAAAGATTAAATCCATTGTTGAAGAAAATTAATTATTACTACGTAAGAATACTAAATAACGGTTGTTATATCTCTTTAAGAATCCATTTCTGGGGGAATAAACAACCTTTTATTTTCGGCGATAAAACGAATCTATCCTAAAAACCCAATTTTATAGTAAAAGTGGTTGCTTTTTTCTAAATGATACGATAGAATATAAAAGCAAGCCTAAAAATGGAGGGGTAGCGAAGTGGCTAAACGCGGTAGACTGTAAATCTACTCCCTACGGGTTCGGCAGTTCGAATCTGCCCCCCTCCACCATTCATAAATAGACCTTGTGGCATAGAGTTTAAAACTCAGTCCAAAATATTGACAAGGTCATTTTATAATGATAGAATGATTAAGCACGCCCGAGAGGGAGGGTGCGAGAAGGTCTTTGAAAACTGAATGATGATGAGTGTATCGAGAAGTAAAAAAAGAAGAGCTATAAACAAACAAAACATAAAATTTATGGAGAGTTTGATCCTGG
>JAVEVJ010000019.1:0-24113 GCA_034005105.1 Acholeplasmataceae bacterium
CAAATTCGATAAAAAAAGGAATGGCATTTGAAAATATTGGTGTAAAGAAAAAGTTGATGCATAGTGCCATAATCAGTGTTGCAAAGATTGCTTTTTCTCTATACAGGTAGGATACCCCTGATTTCATATCATCGATAACATTCTTAAGTGTAATCTTGCTGTCTTTATCTCTATGTGAATGATGGTCATAGGTGATAAACATTTCAGAGATAGCACTTAGAATGTAACCTACTGCATTGATAACAAAGACCCAGAAGATTCCAAATGTTGCAAAAACGATACCACCTAAGATAAGTCCAATGATATTTTGTAGACTTTGTGAACCCTGCATGTAACCTGTTGCTTGTTGGAGTTCATGATCCTTAACTATAAATCTTAAAAGCGATCCACTTGCAGGATTGAAGAGTGCTGAATTGATACTTAAAATAACATTCATAACAAATAGCACATAAAGAACTGTTTCAGCTTGGTCAATCCATAGCATCATGAGAGCAACTCCACCGATGGTTAATCCTCTGATATAATCGGTTATATACATCGTTCTTACCTTGTTGAGTCGATCAGCAAGAACACCTCCTAAAGGCATAAATAAAAGAAGCATAATGCCTGCAACAGCTAAATAAAGTGCTTGAATCAAGGCTGCTTTTTCTTGTCCAAATGCTTCATTGGCAATTCTTAAGACATACAAACTGATGGCAAAGTTAAATAGTACATGTGCTATGTTGGATACTAATACACCTGCAAATAGCAAGCTAAAATTCTTGTTCTTAAAAATATTGGGTTTGTGTTCTACATCCATAAAATGTTCTTATCCTTTGAAATTTTAAATTTTTTTAATTAAAACGAGCACATATCATTAAACTAAATGATGAGGTGTTGATGCAAGACCTTATCGACAACATGTTAAGTTAAGGAGTTAACATGCATCATTGATTAATTTTTAACTGCTGTATTGATACTTTTGTAGTACACAAAATACTTGGTGTATAAAAACTCAGTGACGAGATTGGTTACCATTGTTAATCCGAGCACAAGATACTCATTCCAGTCTATACCCGTTAGTGCATCACCCCACCATGTTGATAAAGGTGTAAAGATGAGATAAAAGAAGGCTACTTTCATCATGGCAATCGGAATGTTGTTCGCTGACTTAAACGTGAACTTTCGATTGAGCGTAAAATTCCATAGGACACTCATAGCTAATGCGATTAAATAAGCTGGCCAATAGATCAGTTTAACGATTTCAAAAAGAAGGGTGAACGTTAGAACTTGAATGATACCTGCTGAAATGGAAAACAAAGTGAACTTGATAACTTGTATCCAATTCTCTTTTGGTTTTAATTCTGGTATGTTATTTGTTTCATTCATGATTCATCCGCTTCTTTCTATATTTTCTTTAATTATAGCACCAAATCATAAGATGTATATAAGATGCGATTATAGATATATAAATTAAAAAAGCTAAAAAATATTAGCTCTTTTTTTGATGTTTATACACGATGTTCGTTTACCAAATCAGAACAGCAATCGTCACAATAATTCCTAATAAAACGATAATACCTAGGATAAGTGAAAGGTTGCTGCCTGTAAGTTTAACTTTTCTCTTTTGTCCATGAATATGCCCTTTAGGAAAACTTCCTTGAGCAAAGCGTGGAACACGACCTGACTGTTTATTCGATGATTTAAATCCGCCTTGATTCATATACCCTCCTTTTGATGACTCGATTGTTAATCTTTGTTCAATGTGATTTTATTTTAACTCTTTGGTTGCACATATAAGTGCTGATTTGATGACCTGATCCATATTGTAATACTTATACTCTGCTAGTCGACCACCAAAGATATAAGTGGTTTCTTGATCTGCATGCTTTTTATACTTCATATATATCTCTTGATTTGCTTCATCATTGATAGGATAGTAAGCATCCATGCCTACCTTCCAATCTTGTGGATATTCTTTGGTGATTACGGTTTGGCTTTGGGTACCAAATTCAAAATGCTTATGCTCGATGATACGCGTATATGGAACCTTTTTTTCCGTGTAGTTAATAACAGCGTTTCCTTGAAAATTTTCTAGGTCTAATATCTCGTGATCAAAACGAAGTGATCGATAGTTAAGTACCCCATAAGCATAGTCATAAAATGCATCGATTGGACCCGTGTAAACCACTTTCTTGGCTAACTTATCATATGCTTGACGATTGAGCAAATAGTCGCTGTTAAGTCTCACTTCAATGCCTTCAAGTATTCCTTCAACCATCTTAGTATATCCACCAATGGGTATTCCTTGATAGGTATCATTGAAATAATTATTATCAAAGGTAAATCGCACAGGTAAGCGTTTTATAATAAATGCTGGTAGTTTATCACAAGACGTTCCCCACTGCTTTTCTGTATATCCTTTAATCAGTTTTTCATAGATTTCAGGACCAACTAAATTGATGGCTTGTTCCTCTAGATTTTTAGGTTCTTTTGTATATTTAATGGCTTGTTGTTCTTTGATTTTTTCCATTGCTTCCCGAGGTGTGGTAACGCCCCATAGTTGATAAAAGGTATTCATATTAAAGGGTAGATTATAAAGTTTTCCTTGATAGTTAGCCAGTGGTGAATTGACATAGTTATTAAAGCTCGAAAACTGATTGACATAATCCCAAACCGTTTGATCTGATGTATGAAAAATATGTGCTCCATAAAAGTGAACATGAATACCTTTCATCTCTTTTGTATACACGCTTCCACCGATATGATCACGCTTATCAATAACAAGAACTTTTTTACCTTGTTTGTGTGCTTCTCTTGCAAACACGGAACCAAATAGTCCAGCACCTACAATTAAATAATCATATGTCATCTTCACACATCCTTTGACTAATATCATCATACCATAAAGAAAACAGATACAAAATACATATCTGTTTTCAATTCGTGTTTATCCCAGCTTTACTTTCTTAACTAAATAGAGATACCCTTTAACCATGACAAAACTCTTGATTCGCCAAGGTAAGAAATGAACCCATGTATTGTATGAACGATACTTCAAAAACCGGTAAAGTTTGATATCTTTGTCTTTGATATATGTCCATAGATTTTTTAAATCATTTCTTCTTTCTCTTGAATCATCTGCAACTGTAAACATCTGCGTGATAATCATCATAGCAACGATATCATGTTTCATGTAGTTTCTGAGTTTTTTAGGAAGTTGGTTGAGAAAGTGATACGAATATGCATCACTCATGGCTTTAAATACTCGGTGTTGCTGCTGATATCTTGCGGTAATGTTTTTAAGTGTAACCGATTGATCCGATCGACCAATGAAATAACGATAAAATGGTAACTTTATGTAGTAAAGTTTTTTAACAAACGGAAGTGGTAGGTATGCGACGATGTTGTCTACATAAAATGTGTGTTCGGGTAATCGAAGTTTCATGTCGGTTAAGATCTGTGTGCGATAGATCAAAGCATGCATCAGGAGTGTTTTTGAATAGCGAAACTTTCTTCTCAACTGATTCCACTCAAAGATAGTATCCGCTGGAAAATTAGAACTGTAGTCTCTTTCATAACGTGTCTGATCTTCAACATGTTCATAGACAAAATTAGTAATATAGAGATCAACCTGCTGGTTTGCTTGGTGATGTTTTTTAATTTGATCTAATAATAGTTTCAAACTCTTCTGATCAACCCAGTCATCTGAATCGATGACTTTAAAGAACAAACCTTTTGCTACGGCAAGTCCTGCATTGATCGCAGAACCGTGTCCACCGTTTTCTTTATCAACAACACGGATAATCTGAGGATATTTCTTTTGATACTCCTTAGCAATTAGGAGTGTTTTATCCTTAGATCCATCATTAACGATAATAATTTCAATATCTTGACCTCCATCAAGAAGTGAATCAACAGCTTGATGAAGATAGTTCTCCGAATTGTAAGAGGGGATTACAAAACTGATGAGTTTCATGGTAACTCCAATCTTTATGCGTTTTGACTAATAGGTGTCTCTTTTTTTTGCTTAAATATAACTTTGAATATTGGGAAAAATACCCAAAATGAAACAGCTGAATTAATAATCATTGTAATAACATCTGCTGTGGTTTCCCCCGTACTTCCCCAACCCCATGTATTAATCAATAAGTTATAGATCGGTGCTTTATACCAACCCTGAAGCGCAGCTGCAACAATCGTTATGACGATATATGCGATCACATACCACATAGCTGCAATCCAAGGATTTGTATTGGACTTAAAGGTGATGTTTCTTTGTGCAAAGAAATTAATGACTTGAGCAATACCAAGTGTAACTTGAACAGCTAGAAAATAAGCAAGTCCCCCACCGCCACCTTCTCCTATTTTACCAGCAGCATAATTGAATACATAGTATTTCGATCCATCAAAATTGGATCCTACCTGCCATATTTGAAAATTAGTATCAATTAATGCAGTGAACTCAAAGAGATATTTGAATAGTGGCATCAGTATCAATTGTAACACAGTTACGCCATTGCTTAACATGAAGAAGACAAGAAACTGTGCAAGTGTAGGATGCTTTGTTTTAAATTTTTTCCAAATGGTAACAAACCATCGTCCCACTTTGATAAATACATTTGTTTTTTGACTATTCTGTTCCATTATGCTTTGACCTTCTTTTCTTTGATTTTCTTCTTTCCTGATTTAAAGAACTTACCAACACCTTTAAAGAAGTGACCATTAAACATCATGATCATGCCATCAAGTTGACCCCATGTAATTGCTCCACCGGTCAATCTTGACATATTTCGCATCGGATTATGATAGAGTGCCATTTGCATAATGTTAGCCACTTTTCTTTGACCAATGAGTTTCATGAAATGATAGCCAAAGCGAATGCCCCACGCAAAGAATCTACCTGACCAACCTCTTGAATATCTGAGTTGCTGGACTGTCGTATTATAATCGACATGCATTCTTTTCTTCTTATAAAATTTAAAGTGTGGATCGGGTATAGGATTTCCTAAAAGTTTTTCAAATTCTTGATCGGTGATGTGATGAATATCATGCGCGCGATAACTTGATAGCTCGTTGATATCATAGGGGATATTAATGGGATCTTTTTCAATTTCTATATCACCAATGAGTTTGATATCATTCGATGATGAACCAACATAAATTTGATAAATACCAGGTTCAATTTCCCATCGATTTGTCTTTACATTGAAAAATCTAAATGAGTATTCATCAAAAGGAATATTGATATGTTTGGTTTTTCCAATCAATATCATTTCTTTTGCAAAACCTTTGAGTTCTTTATTCGGTCTGAGTAGATCTGATGTCTTTTTACCTATATAGAGTTGTGCTATTTCTTTAGCATCAAACTGACCTACGTTGGTGATATCAAAGCTAACACCTTGTGGTGTCACCACCAAATGATCGTATTTGAACTCGGTGTAGGTTAGACCATAACCAAATGGATATTTGACTGCTTGATTAGCCGTGTCAAAATAGCGGTAGCCTACAAAAAGACTTTCGCGATATTCAACTGTATTTTCTAAGCCTGGGAAATACTTGGCTGAGGGTACATCTTGGTACTTGAGAGGATATGTCTCAGCCAATTTTCCAGATGGGCTTAATTTACCTGTTAGGATATGATTAAGTGCTCTTGCTCCAGCTTGTCCTGGTAAGTAGCTATGTAGTACTGCTTTTGCTTTTTCATCCCAATTAAGATCAATAACAGATCCACAGGATAAATTGACGACAATGTTTGGATTAACTTGATAAATAGCTTCTAAAAGTTGTAGCTGATTTTCAGGTAGATCAAGTGTTTCGCGGTCTAAACCTTCAGTTTCAGAATATTCATCCAATCCTAAAAAGAGCACAACAACATCTGCTTTTTTGGCAAGAGAAACGGCTTTATTCATTAATCCTTTTCTTTTTTTGCCATATCGATGAAAGCCCTGTCTATATCCAATAAACTCAAAGTTGACTTCATTGATTAGATCAAGCATCGAGTCGAGTTTTGTTGGATTCACTCCAGATGAGCCAGCTCCTTGGAAACGTTGTTCTCTTGCAAAGTCACCGATATACGCAACTTTTTTCCCATCCTTAATGGGTAGAATATCATCATTATTTTTAAGTAACACGATAGCTTCCTCTGCAGCTTTTTGTGCTACAGCATGATGAAAATCAACGTTGAATGATGTGGGCTTATTTTCAAGAGATTTGGATGTGCTTAGAATCAGATCTAGTAAGCGATCAACCGCTTCATCAAGTATGTTTTCATCGAGTTCTCCTGATTTAACGGCTTGAATAATCTCGCGTACAGTTTGTCCTCCAGAAGTGGGCATTTCTAATTCTGAACCTGCTCTAAGAGCAAGTACACGATCATTAATTCCACCCCAATCGGAGACGATAACTCCGTCAAATCCCCATTCATCACGTAAGATATCTTTTAAAAGATGTTCATTCTCGTTTGCATAAACACCATTGATCAAGTTATAGGATGCCATGATTGCTTTGGAGTGTCCTTCTTTGACAGCTATCTCGAATGGTGTTAAATAGATTTCTCTAAGTGCTCTTTCGTCAACAACAGAGTCTATTGACATACGTCTAAACTCTTGGTTATTTGCTGCAAAGTGTTTAACTGTTGTTGCTATACCATGACTTTGTACACCACGAATAAATCCAGCACTCATTTTACCCGCTAAATAAGGATCTTCCGAATAATACTCAAAATTTCTACCAGCGAGCGGATTTCTTTTGATATTTGTACCTGGTCCTAAAACAACACTTACTTTTTCAGCGACAGCTTCTGCCCCTAGCAAGGTTGCCATCGTTTCTATCAGTAAAGGATTCCATGTATTCGCCATGGCTGAAGATGTTGGAAAACATGTCGATTTGACAGATTCATTCAAACCTAAGTGATCCGCTGCAGCTTTTTGCTTTCTGAGTCCATTAGGACCATCAGCAAGGAAAATACTCGGTATATTCAAACGATCAATATTGACAGTTTGCCAAAAATCTTTACCTGACATCAATGAGGCTTTTTCTTCAATTGTCATCTGGTCAATAAGTTGTTTATACTTCATGTTAAATCTCCTTTATATTGGTGGACGAACTTTGATAATTACTTACCAAAATATCTTAAATGATCATTGCTGTTGACAATCATCATTTAAAACATTCTGAAAATAATCTAAGAGTACCTGTATCCGACACCTGCCGGATACAGGTAATTCATTAGATTGTTAACTCAAAATCATTTGAAAAGAATCAAAAGTTAATTAACAAATTTCAATGATGTAATTTATCTTTTTCTTCTGATGATAAATAGCATAACTGAGCCAAGAATCAAACTGAATGTGATAAATAGTGTGCTTCCAATGCTGAGTGATGATCCACAACCAGTTTCTGGTTCAACCGCTGCTGCATCGATTAATTCTTGAAGTTTGCTTTCTGCTTCAGCAAGATCAGCTTCAAGATCATCGAGTCTTCCTTCTGCATCTTCAAGTGCTGTTTCAGCTTCATCAAGTCTATCTTCTGCATCATCAATGCGTTCATTAGCTGCTGTGATTAAAGCAGTGATTGTATTGACTTGCGTTGTGATGTTTCCAGCAAGGGTAGCATCTCCAGCTTCAATAGCTGCTTCAAGAGTTGCAATAGCTTGAGTGAGTGCTGTTGTACCTGCCGTATCACCAGCAGCGATTGCTGCTTCAAGTGCTAAACGTGCAGTTTCAAGCGCATCAGCTGCATCGATGAATTTTTGATCGATGAGACCAAATTTAACATCTAGTTCTTCCGTTAATGCTGCAAACTCTGCATCAACATCGCCTGTAAGAGCTACGAGTGATTCAGTAATTAAATCAATCGATGCTTGAATAGATGGTATTTGAGCAACGAGTGGTTCTGCTGCATTGACTTTCGCTAAAACATCATTAATCTGTTCTTGTAGATCTTGTACTGCTACTTCGAGTGCTTCTGCATCATCAAAGTGATTTTCTAACAGATTAGAAATTTGTAATGAAAGTTCTGCAAGAACTTCTGTCGTATTGTTGATATCAATCCAACGTGCATAAAGGGTTGTGTCAGCTGCTGTTGTAGCAAGCATGTCTGAACGTGTTGTGGTTAATTCATCTGTATACCATCCACCAAATACATAACCATCTCTTGATGGATTCGAGATAACAAGTTGTTCTCCAGGTAGGAATGTTTTCTGAATGTCAACACCTTCTTCATAGTTCATATCGAAGTTGTAGTTACCAGCAACAGTGAAACTTAAAATATCAGATCCATAGACTGTACCTATATAAGATCCCCAAGAAGCTGTTCCTAAATAGAAGTAAACTGTTCTTATTGCAACTGGTGTTGTTGGTGTACCAGAAATCGTAATCTTACCATAGTCTTCACTTTCAGGATCAGAGAAACTACTACCAATTGCTGTCAGTGTAATACCAGTAGGTAGTGCATTAGATTGATGAGATATCCAAGAGGTTCCTGGTGAAGTTCTAAATGCTGCTACCCAGTTACCTGCTGGAAGTGGTAAGAAGTTTGGATTGACAACATATTGTCCTGTGAATGGAACACCTGCAACTAAATCAGTATCACCTTCATAGCTTACAAGTGGTTCAACCTTAATATCAAAATTACGTTGATATGTGTTGTTACCTCCGCCAAGACCTACCCAGTTTGTATCAGGTAAATATGCACCTACAGTAATTCTATAGGTTCCAGCTGTTGTTGCTTTACCTGTTATAGAACCGTCTGTATTGAATGTTAAACCATCTGGCATCGTTCCTGATTTGAGTGTGTAATTGACAGTGAATCCTTCTAATACTTGATCGCCTGCAACAGATGCATTGCTATCAAGTCCAATAGGTGCATAAACAGTACCCGTTGATGAAGAACTCCATGGTGATGATACTAAACCATTCTTCATTACATTTGAATTAACGGTTGTGTAGAGTATACGATGAATCAAATTACGATAGGCTGCCCACTGTGTATAGGCTTCAAGTGTATCACCAGCTACCACTGGAACAAAACCATCTTCGAGTGCTTCAGCATCAGACATGTAAATCTTAGATGCAGGTTCGCCTGTTAATTCATCTTTATATGCTCTAGATGCTCCAGCGTTTACATTTTGTGGATTGTATCCACTTGTAATTTCTGGCATTGTAACGACTAAGACATTCTTTTCTTCATCCCAAACGCCATCCATATTACGTCCAAAGTTTGTCTGCCATGAGTTAAGAGGTACTTGGTTTGAACGAGCTGACATGTTAGCTGTTGTCAATGTGTTATCATTATTGAAGTAATCAGTAATTGAGTAATTAACAAATCCCCATTCATCATGTAATAATTTTTCATAGAGGTAGTAGTTAGATGTTGGGTGAACAAGACCTGAACTTGGATATGCACTCATTGTTGAGTTTGCATTGCCATATTTAATTGCCATTTCGAATGCACGACCATAAATTTCACGTGCAGTTTGTTCATCAGCAAAGGTATGTGCTGTATAACGAGATGTTTCTTGTTCGTTTAAGAATAAATGCTTCATGTATACGATAGTACCAGTTGATGTTGCACCTTTAACTTGATATGCACCCATCATACCTGTGAGGAGTGGATCTTGTGAGAAATATTCAAAATTTCTTCCACTAGGTCCTACACGATGCATTTGAATGGCTGGACCATACCAACCTTGTGCACCATTCCATAAGGAGTGGTTACCTTCCATACGACCAACAGCTTCAGCGTATTCAACATTGAATGTAGCTGCTAAGTTAGCTGCAGCACACCAGTGAGTACCTACACCACCACCGGAACCACCATTTTGGCTATTGGGGAATGCTCCAGGTCCATCAGCATTTGCTGATTGAGGACGTCCAATGGAACTAACTGCATTTTGTGCAGAGTTGTTAATCAATGTTTGCATTTCAGTCCATGTCAATTGATTAATAAATTCATCCCACTGTGGATCATCAAATGCAACATCTGCCATTTCCCATAACTGAATTGCTGTTTTACCATTAACACGAGCTGCAACATCAGCTGCAGATGCTTGTGTCCATGTTTCAGGTATATCTTCTTTATCAACATACCATGGGTCAGTCTTCAAGTCATTAAACGATGTATATGCTGCTTGTGAATCCATGATACGAATAGCTTCATCAGAGAACATGAGATCATCGGGTGTTGGAGGTTCTGGGAATGTTCCTTCGAAATCTTCACGTGTCATTAAAACCATAGTGCTATTAGGTGTAACAAATTCATTTCTGAATGTTGAATAATAATCTGGGTCATTACGTGTGCCATCCCATTCACCATCATCTGGTGAGAATAAAGGTGTAATATCAGCACCGGTTACAGCATCCTTATCATAATGAACGATATCAGCAAGTGTCATCTTGAAGTTTTCGATTTCTTCATGAGAGTTTTTCTGTAATCTAAATACATAATCACCTGGATCTAATTCATAACCTTTATGTCCATCTTCGTTTGCATCATTCCAGTCGAAAGATGCTAGATCTCTTACATTAAAGGTTAATGTAATCGTTTCTGATTTACCTGGTTCAATTAAACCTGTTTTACCAAAAGCGATGAGTGAAACATAAGATTTTTCAATGCCACCTGGTGTATAAGGAACTGTTACATAAAGTTGTACTGCTTCTTTACCTGCTTTATCACCAATGTTGGTAACTTTAACTTCGACTTCCATAACTGAATCATCGGAAGTATCTAAAGCTTTACCTTCAAAAACAGAGGCATCAACAAATTCTTGTCTAAAGTTGGTATAAGATAAACCATAACCAAATGGATAAAGGACACCATCTGTACGGTTATAATAACCAGCTTCTTCTCTTTCGAAAACGCCACCTTCTTCGCCAGTTCCATCAAAATATCCTTCATGAGCAGCTGTTTCATAGAAACGATAACCCATGTAGATACCTTCTTCATAATCTAAAAGGTTAGACATGGATGAGTTCGATGAATAACTTACGGCTTGAGGCATATTGAGCGTTCCATTCATATCTGTTATACGAGAGAAATGTTCAATAACTGGACGACCACGATAACCCATCGTACCTGTTGTACCATCCGTTGGAACAATATCTTTCAAGGTTTCTGGATCCTTTAAGGTGACGTTCCCTTGACCATCAAATGTCCATGGATCTTCTGGTGCAACAGCAACGAGCATTGTACGTCTTACCCAGTTGTTTGTACCGACCATATCAATCATTTCGCGTTCTTCAACTTTTAAGTGTGCTTGAATGTTACCTGCGAAATTTTGCCATGCTGGATCTGTTTTAAAATCTGCACCGTACAAATCAACCGTACGTCCAGAAGGAGCAATTTCACCAGCAATAACTTTACCAACACCGATATTACCAGAGCCACCTGGATAACCAATCCATAAAATGGCATCAACTTTGTCATTATCTTCAACGTCTGTAAGTTCCATGGGGTTAGCAGAGTTGATTAAGACAACAACGTTTTCAAAATATTGGTCAGCATAATCAATGAGTGCTAGTTCATTATCATCTGGTTGATAATAATGATCGAGTGGGTTGGAGTGACCAGGTGTATTGAATAGTGAATAATCTCCACCTTCAGAACCTGTTCTACGAATAACGATAATCGCTGCATCATTGAATGATCCAAATGAGGATTTAACGGTTTCTAAATTTCCATTGCCGTCTTCTCCATCGGGATCTTCTTCACCCAGTGAGTAAGAATTATTACGTGGTGTCCAACCTGTGGGTAAACCACGAAGTTCTGTATCGATCGCTTGGTTTGGAACTGTTGCAGCTCGATTATAAGCAACTCCTCGATGATCACTGGATGCATAATATGCTTTTACGGTAGGGTTAACAGCAAGTCCTGCTGCTTCCAAACCATCATGCAAACTTACATATCCAAGTGGATCACTACCATTTCCAGAGCCTTGTCCACCAAAAGCAAAACCGTTGGATGATGAGGTTCCTTCCTGATCTGAGAAAACACCAAAGACTGTTACTTTGTTTCCCTTTTCAAGTGGTAGTGAATTGCCAATATTCTTAAGCAATGTCACACTATCTGCAGTAACTTCTGCATTCAGCTCACGAGCTTCTTGCTGTAGTTCTGCCAGAGAAGTAAAGTCTGATTCAAAGATGATTGCATAAGTTGTTGAAATCAGACAGGGCAAAAGTAATAATATCACTGAAATTTTAACGATATTAAAATACTTTTTAATAAAACTTCTCGCTTTACTCATATTAATCTCCTTTTCTTCTATTTTCTTTTTTCAATTGGGAAAGATGAACCCAGAATAACCTTTTACAAAAATCGTTTGTTTCTAAATGATTCAATAAGCAACATCTCCTATCATCAATAGATTTTTCGTCATTGCCATGCTATTTTATGTCCATAAATTAGTATTTGTACAATCTAGAAAACGACACCGATTTGAAGATTAATTTCATCAAGTGATTCCATAACATCTAATGTCAGTGAATGGGTAATTACTTGACTTTCCTTCTTATCAGTTTTCAAGAGTTCCATAAAATGTTTAATCTCATAAACAAAACCATCAACGCGAGGAAATCGCGTGACAAGTTTACGATCATTTAAAGGTATTTCGATCACCTTTTTTGTACCATAGAATGATGGAATGATGATGGTTCCCTTTTCACAATATATTTTGAAAGTTTCTTTGATAATAGGAAACTGAAGCGATGAGTGAAGATCACATTGTAATCCGTTTGAATAACTCATGATGAAATCGCAATATCGATCAACTCGATTGACAACTTTTCCTGAAGCAAAGATAGATTCTGGCTTACCTAGAAGCATATGTGCATAGTGCACAAGATAGACAGCTAGATCCAAAACACTACCTCCACCAAACTCATATCTCCATACACGTGATTTAGGTCCATGACCCCAACCTGCTTTAAAATCTCCTGTAATATCAAGGATTTCTCCATATTTTTTTTCCTTTATCATTTGATCAACATATAGAGTCGCGGGTAGCAATCGACACCACATAGCCTCCATCAATAACACCTGATGGTCATGTGCAGTTTCGATCATGCTTTTTGCTTGCTTCTTGTTTAATGCAAATGATTTTTCACACAATACAGGAATCCCAGCTTTGAGAAACTTTTCAACAGTCTGTTGATGGACATTCATATGTGTTGAGACATAAACAGCATCGACAAGTGTAGGTTGGGTTGCAAGTTCATCATACGTAAGCGCATAATCCATGGCGTACTTTTTTTGGTACTTTTTAGCTCGTTCTTTAGATGAAGAAACCGCAGCAATCACACGTGTGTTTGGAATCGAATTAGCTACACGAACCCACCTGTGTGATATTTTACCTAAACCACAAACTGCCCATCGAAACATTCTGATTCCCCCTTAAAGAGTTATACCTGTAATCCCTTTTGTTTCTTTTTCATCTTGTAGATTGCAAGTGCACCCCAACCCATGAAGATGACGAAGATAGCTATATCGATACCGATCATTAATTCTTGCCAAACGGGTAAGCGATATCCAACAACATCTGCATTCGTAATATTTGAGTTTGCAACAGCAAAGAGTATATTTTTTGTTGCTAATCTTAAAACAGTCATATCTGTTGCATCTGAAGTATCTGGATCCCACCATTTTGAATTAACTGTGAATAGGTGAAGATCTCCGCCTGCATAAACCATCTGTTCTGCGTTTGCGTACTCATTGTTATTGTTGAAATCACTAATAATAAAACCTTGGAAACCCCATTCATCTCTTAAAACTTCGGTGAGAAGACGATAATCGCCACCTCCCCATTTTGTTCCGATTCGATTGAATGATGACATCGCTGCGTGAGTTCCACCTTCCTTGAAGGTCATTTCAAAAGGCTTTAAATAGATTTCGCGCAGAGCTTGTTCTGTAAGCCAAGTAGCAACACCGTTGCGATCTGTTTCTTGTTCGTTAACCGCTAAGTGTTTAACAATAACGATTAAACCTTTACTGCTAGCTCCTTTAGTTTGATTGGCTGCTATTTTACCTGTGATAAATGCATCCTCTGAATAATACTCACCTACACGTCCACCAAAGGGTGATCGGTGAATGTTAACACCAGGAGCATACCATCCAGAGTAAGGAATGCCATCTCCTCTTTCATTACCGATGAGTGCTTCATTGCCAATAGCCACTCCAAAATCCTCTGCAAGTTCAACATTCCATGTTGATGCGAGTACGACTTCACTTGGATAATAAGCACAATCTGCAAAATCGTAAGGATCGTTTATACCCATAAAGTTAACAAATCCAAAGGGTCCGTCAGCTTGAATTGTTTCAGGAAGTTTTATAGATGGGATATCAAGTGTTTTGAACTGGCCATCCGTGATAAAGCGAATCATTTCATCGGTCGTCAACTGATCAAGTAAATCATCCCATAGTGGATCATTATAATCTTTTCCATATAAGTCATAGTATTTCAATTCACCGCTTTGACCAAATGTAGGATATTCTTCGTCAGGTATAGAAATTGGATTGCCTGAAGCACGACTATCAAGAGCTGTTTTGGTTGCTGCATCCAAGATGATTTCGCTAGCAGCTCTAGGTGCAGGATACGTTCCACTAAAATCACTGCGAGATAAGATGGTACCTAATTGATCATCAATATCATCAAATCGGTTTTTAACTTCGTCATTGACACCATCTTTCCAAGTGATACCTGGACTTGCTACGTTTGCATCGAAACTATCAATTAAAGTGTGTGCATCCTTTTGAATTTTAATTTGGTATGTTCCAGGTTCTAATACAAAACTTTCATTTGTGATGGCATCATAAGACGCAAAATCATATGGATTTATACTGATTTCAACTGTTTGTGACTGTCCGGGTTGTAACACATTTGTTTTCGCAAAACCTGCAAGCGTTACATAAGACTTTTCAATACCACCTACTGTATATGGTGCTGTTACATAGACTTGAATAACATCTTTACCTGAATAAGTAGATGATGTATTTGTAACCTTAACACGAAAGTCAATGGTATCATCTTTTGTAATGGCCATACCTTGTGGTTCATTGACGAGTTCTTGAGTAAATGTTGCATATGATAGTCCATATCCAAAGGGGTAGACAACGTTTTGATTGTACCAACTCTCATTATTGAAACCACGTGTCTCAAAGTATTTGTATCCAACATAAATACCTTCTTCATAATCAACAAAACTATAATTGTGATTTGATATAGATCCGTTCAAATTATAGTAATTACCACGATCAACAGGTGTAATCATATCCCCATCATCCGCGTTATTACCAAAGTTCATAAATGTTGGATCATTTCTAAAATTTCTTGAATACGTATCAACGAGTCGTCCTGATGGTGATACTTCACCTGCTAAAATTGATCCCAAACCTAGAATACCGGTATCACCAGGTGTTCCAATCCAAAGACAACCATTGATACGTTGATCATATGCGTAGTGAGTTGGATCATCTAGGAAACCTAATTCAATTGGGTTATTACTATTAATAATGACCACGATTCGTGTAAATCCAGCATCTGCTACCGCTTTGAGTAGGTCGCGTTCATGAATATCAAGCTGTAAGTAATGAGCTTCTTCATCAATGCCATAGCCATCTTGCATAGCTCGCGGTAGATCCCATCCTTCACCACCAATTCTCGTGATAACGACGAGTGCAGCATCATGATATTCTGTATAGCTATTCTTAACTTCATTCGGATAAGATGTTTGTGGTGTCTCACCGGTTAATAACGTGGAAACCCCTGCATTTTCAATGTTTGGATTGCTTGAACGTCCAGATCCAGATAAGCTATCACTTTCATAAAAATCTTTGAGTGTTGGATTATAAGAAAAACCTGCCTCTTCTAAACTATCAAATATTGTTTGATTATTTACATGAGATTTTCCACCCGATCCTGAACCACCATAGGAAAGATTAACGGAATTTTTACCGAATACACTAACCTTTGCTCCATCTGGAAAAGGCATAGCATCATCATTTTTCAACATGACAATTCCTTCTTCAACAATGAGTTTAGATAACTCTCTTCCAGCTTCTGCAGCTTCCAATTTTGTTTCATAATCAGCAACGTAAGTGGTCTCACCACCACCTGCTATGATTGCTCGTCTACCTCCAAAAAGGATGTTGAGTAGTGGTGTTAAGAAGGAAGCCACCAAAAGGATATTAATGATTAGGATGACTAAGAAAGTACTGAGCGTAGTAATCGCCCAAACTTTTGTCGGTTTGTTTTTAAATAGTTGTTTAAAGAAGCTCATAAGTTTCTCCTATTCGTTTTTAGTTAAATAAACTTAGATTTTCTAATACAGGATTCCATGTAAGAACTGCAATCGTATCGAGTTTAATACAGTCGAAGAGTGGAGCAGTTGCATCCATGGTTCCACCCATAGATATTTGATTATTTGTTGTGAAACGGATGGTATTAACACCTTCAACAAGGTCAACTGTAACTGACATGACATCATCAAATGGCAATTTGCGTTGTTGAAGTGCTGCATAAGCACCGAAGATGGTAATACTTCCATAGTTAACCTTTTCACCATTTAATGTGACGCGATATTGTTCATCTGTAATCATAAACGGATCTTTTTGTTCTGCAGAGAATCTAAATATTAAGGTTGCTTCTGCTGCACGATCGGATGTAACTACAAAATCAATATAGAGACCATAGGAATAAAGATAACTTAGGAAAAAGCCATTAGATGCGTATGCATTGGTTCCTAATTCTGGATCTTCGGTGATCGTATCTCTGACAATCATAGCCGTACCTGCTGCACCACCTGACCATCCAGCACCCATTTTTCCTGATAAATCAACATATTCTGCTTCAAAGATGTAGGTGTGTTGCCATTGCGCGTAGATGGTAATATCTTGAGTTATCGGTTGACCAAAGTCATTAAAATCAGGATCGTTTGATGGAGCTGATGACCATCCAACAAACGTGTAGTTGGTTCTCGTAGGATCTTGTGGTCGAGCCGGTATATTTGCACCTTCAGAAAGTATTTGTGTGGGAATGCTTGGTGCACCGACATAGTTTAAATTGATACTATATGAATATCCCGATGCCCATTTTGCATAAAGAGTGATGTCATCATCAATTTCGGAGGTGAGTGAAAATGGTGTAGTTAGTTCTTCATCTAAATACCATCCAGATATTGCCCAGTTTCCTTCACGATCTGGTTTTTGAGGTTCTCTGATGACGCTACCAATAAGAACTTCTGTTGTTACTGGTGATGGCTCTCCATCAAAATTGAAATCCCATGTAATGGTGTAACCCGATCTTGCCCAAACTGCATGAAGTTCATAGTCTTGTTTGATGATGGTCGTGAAGACAAATGGTTGTGTGTTTTCGTCATTCCATCTAACAAACTGCCATAATCCTTCTCTTGTTGGATTTTCTGGTTTAGAAATACGTGTTCCATCCAGTGTTTCGACAACAAGAGGATCAGGAGCTCCTTCATAATCCAGATTGAATGTAATTTTCCAAAGATTGATCCATCTTGCATAAACTGTTATATCTTCGGTTACTGGAGTAAATTTATAGGTTGTACTACCCGTGGGTGTCGTTACCCAACCCATGAATTGATAGCCTGCACGTACTGGATCATCTGGTTTTGAAACGACTGTATCAGCAGGAACCGTTCTGATGATGGGATCTGATGTGCCATCATTAATATCAAATGTAACTGTAAACTCATCTTGTGTCTGTGTCGCATCTATCCACTTAGCGTAGAGCGTAAAACTTGATGTCACAGCACTATAATCATAAGGAGTCTCTAAATCAATATCTATATACCAACCACTGAAATTGTAGCCTTCGCGTGTCGGGGTGATGACATTGATTTCTTCACCTTCTTGAATGGTTTGTGTTGTATTTGCTGGTGCTGATTCATAATGGTAATCAAATGTTACTGTGTACAATTGTTTCCAACCAGCATAGATGATTGTCGTATCATTTGTTACAGCTGAAAAATCATAGAGTGTATCATCTGTTTGATTGGTTGCTGATGTGTACCAGTTATCAAATGCATAACCCTCTCTACTAGGACTCGTTGGTACCGGAACATCTGCTCCAACGTTTGCATTGATAATGATGGGTGTAGAACCTGTATAATTGAGATCAAATGTCACTTTGTAACTTATTCTTGTCCATTTAGCATAAATACTTGTGCTTTCACTTAATAGTGCACCGTGTGTGAAGGGTATCGTTAATGCAGAATCACTAAACCATCCTGCAAAGCTGAAGTTACTTCTTGTAGGGTCAGTTGGACGAATGGTTAATTCTGTATCTCCATATGTTTCATCAACAGATGGCATATCTTCAACATTAAAGATATAGGTTAAGGTATATATCTTTTCCCACATGGCGTAAAGTGGTGTATCGGATGTAATTGAATTGTCAAAATTAAAGATATACTCAGCGTCGGCTTGCGTACTCCAAAACTTAAACTGATAACCCGGACGAATGGGTTCATCGGGTTCAACTACTTTTTCTCCGCTATTAACATGAATAACAGTTGGATCAGATGATCCCTCATAATTGAGATCAAACGTTACATCAAATGTTGTAATGATGAGTTCCCAACCTGCGTAAATTGTCAATCTGCTAGTAACTGTTACAGTATCAAAATCAAAAGGTGTGGTACATGCTTCATCAGCAAACCATCCTGTAAATTCATAAAGTGATGTCGAAGGATCTGATGTCGGTCTAGTTACCAATTTTCCTTCTTCAATGTTTTGTGGTGAGGGCATTCCTGTAACGGTGACTTCCGTATTTCTTGAGAATGTGACCATGTATGATTCAACGGTTTCCTCACCTGGTTTTACACATGCAAAAAGACCACTCAAGAGCAGCATGCATAGTGATAGTAATGCTATTCGATATAACTTCGATTTCATAGTTCGACCTCTTCTTTTCAATTTTGTGCATAATGAAAACGCTATCTTGTCTTCATTTTATCTAAAAAAAAACAAAAAACTCCTTTCTGGCAAAAACTGTTTAAAATGTGACAAACTTTGTCATTATGCTATTTGATTTAGCTCTCAAATGAGTTTTGAGAAAACTATTTTTTATACTTTTTACATAAAATGAAGGTATTTTCAATGGTTATGTTAAGGATTTATATCTGATTAAACTCATGTGAGATTCAAACTCAAAAAGAAGCTATTTTAAGCTTCTCATGCTCAGGTGATTCATAAGCTATATGCTTTGTCAATTAATTATTTATTGATAGGCATTAAAATCATCAAACTAAACCAGTGATTATCGGTACTAATCTTGATGCTTCCACCATATTTTTCAACGATGCTATTGATACTTTTCATACCGAATCCATGGTTCTGTTTGTCCTTCTTGGTTGTCAAAAACATTCCATCAACACATTTAAGTTGATTGACATAGTAGTTTTCTAATTTAATAAAGAGTAGTTGGTTTTGTGCGAAAATGGCTAGCTTAATAATTCTTTTTTCACTTTGATCGATCGTTTTGACACTTTCAATGGCATTGTCTAAGGCATTACCAAAGAGACTTAATATGTCTAAAACAGAGATGAATGATAAGTGTTCACCATCAGCAACACAGGTAAAGTTGATATCATTTTCGTGCATCTGAGTGCTTTTTTGTGTCAACAGAATATCTAATACATGATTACCAGTTTTATATTGTGTATCATAGGGAGTGATTGACTTTTCAATCTCGTTCAAATACTCTTCCTTTTTATTAAGATCTTTTTCGTTTCGAAGTAGATTAATATAATGCTTAAGATCATGATATCGTTGATTAACGATTTCTGCATTTTTAAGTGAATGTTGATATTGTTCATATTGCTTATCCAAAAGAATTTGCATGGTAAATGCTTCTCTAGATGAATAGGTTGCCATTTTATGCTCTCTTTGTGAATAGAGCAAAATCATACCCGCAAAGTCAACCAATGTTCGAATATAAAGTATTTCAGATGGATATTGACCACTAAAAGGTGTGTTCATATTGATAAAACTAAAATTGCTCAGTGCAAATATGGATATACCCATAATAACAATCGTCAATAAATCATTTTGTTTGACATCTAATTGAAAGTATTTTCCTTTGAATCTTTTTTCCAACATAATAACTATGAAAAAGATAAGTGCATAGACGATAAAAAGTGTAGTAATGCTTATCGCATCAATCCACAGGTTAATATTTACCTGCAAAAAGTAAGAGATTTGCCATTCAAGTGAAGCTGCAAATTCAGCAATAATAAATGCAATTGTTACAAAGTAACCCGCGGTATACATGTTAATCTTTGTCATTGTATAAATATAAAACATCATGATGATAACAGCAACAACCATACTTGGTATCCATAGCTCAATGGGCAAAATCCCTGATAACAATTGGAAACCTAAAATAACTCCAAACCAAAGAATATGACCTATATAGGCTTTGATTCCTTGATATCTTTTAGGTAAATATAGAATAAATACAAGTGCGAACAACCATTCAGCTATTGCTGTATGGAATCTTGGAATGTCTGGAACCGTATCAACGATATTAAGCAGTATGGTAAACACTATAACGTACCTCCAATATACTGAGTTAATGCCTCCATGAATTTTTTCTTGCGAGGTCTTGATATCTTTAGACGATAAGATCCAATAATTACTTCATCATCTTTAACGCCTTGAACGTACGCAAGATTGACAAGATATCCATTGTTACAGCGATAAAACTGGACACCCGCTAACTCCTCTTCGACACGCTTGATCGTCCCTCTTTTTGTATACGTTTCTCCTGTTGTATGAATGATTAAATCATGTCCAAACGATTCGATATACATGATGTCATGGCTGTTAATTTTGATCACACCATTTTCAGTTGATAATAAAATTGCTTTATGCTTTCGATTACTTAAACGCTCAATTGATTTCGTTAATTCTTGGGAGAAAGCAAAATAAGGCAGTGGTTTAAGTAAAAAACTGAGAGCACCTACGCTGTATCCACTGATTGCGTATTGAGCCATGTTCGTGATAAAAATGATGATAACATCACTATCAAAACTTCTAATTTTTTGAGCAGTGGTCATACCATCAAGACGCTTCATTTCAATATCTAGAAAAATGATATCGTACTTAGCTTCGTAATCCGAAACAATTTCATCCCCATCAGCAAAATGAAAAATATTAAATTCGTGTTGATTATCTTTGGTATAGCGTTCAAGATAGTTGTTCAGTGTTTCTCTTGATTGAACACTATCTTCAACAATGGCAATATTATATTTCATTTTTTTTCTCCCAAAATCATAAATGATAGCTAAAAAGCTTTGAGTGTGTGAACCTGGATACTTTGATAGAGTTTAAACGAGTGGATAGCTGCAATCACTGCAAAAAAGATGGTGATGATGATGGTATAAATATCAAACCGATGCGTTACTTCACCTAAATAAAACATGACTTGTCCAAAAAAATTATACGTTGCGTGTAATATCATCACTAACCAGATATTTTTTGTCTTCAAATAGATGACTGCCCACATCATACCTAGAAGTGTTGAATAACCCACTTGCATAAGTGTATCAATTAGAGTTGAGCCCGTGAAGTAGTTTAAGAGGTGCATTAAGCCAAAGAGAATAGATGATAGGATGATCGCTATCAGAACACCTTGTTTTTTATCAGATAACAACTCAACGAGGTAAATAAGTAAGATAGCTCTAAATATAATTTCTTCAAAAAAACCGATGCTTAAACATTCCAAAAAAAAGAGAAATATTCGGTAAACAGGATCGATTAGTTCCGCTTGACCACTCAGTGTAGCAATCACTGGAAAATTGTTCATTGAAACAACTAAAGCAGGTACGATAACCAACCATGTCTTTTTTGTTGTCCTAAACGAAAACCTTTTTGAGAAACCCAAACGATAGAGAAAAATCATCAGTAAAATACCACCTATGAGTCTGATCAGCGTGTTCTTTATTAAGAAATTATCCTTTAAATCCTGGATAATACCTAAATCAACAAACTGTAAGATCAATAAGGTGATAATCATGAAGATGATCAGTAGAGTTTGAAACAGACCATTGCTTCTTTGTTTCATTGCCATCCTACTTTCATCATAGACTGTTGTTATGCTGCTTCAAAAAGTTTTTGTAAATTAGATATACGCCAAGCAAAACCATGAGAAAACTGATCAGTTGTGAAGGTGTTGGAAACGTATTATATTGTGTGTGAAACAGAGGTAAGAGAACACCTCGATCATCACCACGAATAAATTCAATCATCATACGCCAAACGCCATAACCGACTAAATAAACTTCGACTTCTTTGTGTTTGAATGACTTAACTTTATTGAGTAGGAAGAATAGGAGAAATAAAAAGCCTGCTTCAAAGAGTTGTGTGGGAAAGACACTTTCTCCTGGGTATACCTCGTGTGAATGTCCGTGAGGAAAAACAACGCCTAGAAATGAGTCGGTTGGTATGCCATAACAACACCCAGCAAAAAAACAACCGATTCTTCCAAGGGCATGTGCTAAGACAACACCAGTAATGACAGTGTTTGCGATTGTCTTCATATTTTTATTATCATCTTTATAGAAATACTTCATCAGTAACAAAAACGCAGCAAAACCTCCGATGAGAGCTCCTAAAAAGTTGATAGTCCCAAATGTTAATTTACCTTCCTTAATCGAATGGAAAATGCCATCCAAAACGTAGGAGAATAACAAGGCAAACAGTAAACTTACCAAAATAATCACGAGGATTCGATTGGTTTGTGATCTTGAGTATCCATCCGTTTTTTCAAGGCGATTCATCATATAGACAAGCATTGAAAATACACCAATCACTATCATTAAATCATACATGGGAATAGCATACCTAAAAACTTCTGGCATTAAATAGGGATACATAGCATCGACTCCTTGCAATCTCCATTCTATCATAAAATAATTTTATTTTTTACCCTTTTTTGATATCTTATGTCTTGCTTATTTTTTTTATGTTTAAACAAGAGTTTTCATTTTAATCTTTAATAAAATGATTCTAAACGAACCGTTAAATCATTAGGGTTATCTGAGAATAATAAAAACACTTTGATCGCATAAAAGCTTAGAATAAGCATTTTTGTTTGTTTTTTCATCATTATTAGGCTAAAATGTTTCAAATATGATAAGATATCAATCGGAAAATATGGAAGGAAGCATGGATTGACATGAGCATGTTATCATTCTTAATCAAGTAAACTGAATCTAAGGAAGTGATTACATGCACACGTGTGCCTTTGTGACCTTCGTGATGAGAAATGATGCTTATGTACCTGGAGCTTTGGTTTTTGGAAATCAATTGAAACGACAAAAAGTAGATGCTGATGTCATCTGTCTTGTGACACCTGATTTATCAAAACTGGCTGTTCAAGAACTAAAAGTTATTTTCGATGATGTGATTATGATTGATCCGATCATCATTCATCACGGGATGCGTCATGGTAGACAGGACCGTCCTTTTCGTATACTAAGACTAGGAGTTATCTCTTAGTCTTTTATATTTTAGTAATTGGTAGTAAAATAAGGGTGAAGGCGTAGTTAAATTATGTGAACCTCGAGTTCGTAAAAACTTGTATACCTTTGAGTATTTATAAAGTCTACGCCTTCCTTATATTTACTACGAGCTAAGAAAGATGACTCTTAGCTTTTCTTTTTTATAGGCATATAGAAAAGAAAGTTTGAAAGGAAGGACGTGGTCCTTTTTGAACCTTGAGTTCGCAATAAAAAATGTCCCCAATTTCAGTTTATGCACAAAACTAGTTTAGATCTAATGGTGTCAATGAACACGCATGAACAACGAAAAAAAGTAAGTGTATCAAGCAATTTAGGTGTCAACGCCTGTTTGTGTCGTTTGGATCCTAACATGACTGATTATCAAGATATTATGGAGGATTTAAAAAATCCTGACATACTCTCTTTAATTGCCACCTACAAGTGGCCTGGGATGCAATATCTTACCTTAAAATATAGCGGTAAGTGGCATAATCTCGATATCAGATATGCAAGTTTCAATGGGTATCCGAACTTGATTTGCTTTATGGTACTCATTTTGCTGGATTGAAACCTTGGAAAACGAATCTAGAATCCGTGGAACACTATGCAAAA
>JAVEVJ010000084.1:0-4916 GCA_034005105.1 Acholeplasmataceae bacterium
CACAAATCAATGAATCATTAATGAAAAGTAAAAAATCGCAGTTTAATATGCGATTTATACTTTAATTGGTTGTTTCTAGTGCCATTTCAAATCCGATTGGCACAACCAATGCAAAATTAAGTTGGAGGCCTCAAACGGATTTGAACCGATGATCAGGCAGTTGCAGTGCCTTGCCTTACCACTTGGCTATGAGGCCTTAACATGCTATATCATTATATCTTTTTACTTGCTTAAAAGTCAATAAGAATTCCCTGTTTTTTTGAAGTACTCTATCCATTCATCCATACGAGCATCAATTGCTTGAAATGTTTCTTCATATCGTCCAGTATAATATGGATCTGCGATATCAATATCTTTGGTCAGTTGATTAATTTGATTGTATAAATGTATCTTGTATCTGTTATGATTAGCCATTTTACTTAAATCTTGAACATTCTTCTTATCCATTCCTATGATCAAATCAAATGTCTCAAAATCTTTAGGTGTGATGCGCTGTGCTCTTTTAAGTGGAAGTGGTGCATTTTCTCTATTTAATATAGCTAGCGTTCTAGGATGTGGAGGTCTTCCTATTTCATAGGAAGATGTTGCTCGTGATTCAACATGAATCATTTCACTTAGTCCTAACTCTCTTAACCTTTTTTTCATTAATCCTTCTGCCATTGGCGATCGACAAATATTACCTAAACACACAAAGAGTACTTGACTTTTAATAGTTAGTCACCTCATCATCTTGTCTATTATATCACATTCATGAAATGATACATTTTAGCACTTATAAGTTGACAGTGCTAATCGAATGTTTTATAATGATATTGGCAATCTGCAATATAGACTGCCAAGGAGGGCTAACATGAACTTTACGCAGATGGAAGATTATACCAATGATCCTAAGGTATTAGATAAGTTTGGGCGCAATATCGTTGAGGCTGTAAAACAAGGCAAAATCGATCCTGTCATTGGTCGTGAAGAAGAAATTAGACGTGTCATTAAAATATTGTCTAGAAAAACCAAAAATAATCCTGTATTGATCGGTGAACCTGGAGTTGGTAAAACGGCGATTGTTGAGGGATTGGCTCGACGCATCGTCGATAAAGACGTTCCTTTAGGTTTGCAAAATAAAATAATCTATGAGCTCGATCTAGCAGCGCTCGTTGCTGGTGCGAAATTTCGCGGTGAATTTGAAGAACGTTTAAAAGCTGTACTAAATAAAATTAAAGATTCCAATGGGGAAATCATTTTGTTTATTGATGAATTGCATAACATCGTTGGTGCTGGACGTGCAGATGGTGCCATGGATGCATCGAATATGCTTAAACCTATGCTCGCTCGAGGTGAACTCCACTGTGTAGGAGCAACCACACTTAACGAGTACAGAAAGTACATCGAAAAAGATTCAGCTTTAGAGCGCAGATTTCAAAAGGTTATCATCAATGAACCTACGGTCACTGATACAGTCAGTATCATTCGTGGACTCAAATCCCGTTTTGAAGCACATCACGGGGTTCACATATCTGATCCTGCGATTATCGCTGCTGCGACATTATCCAATAGATATATATCTGATCGATTTTTACCTGATAAAGCGATCGACCTCATCGATGAAGCGTGTGCTTCGATTCGACTTGAAATTGACTCAATGCCTGTAGAACTCGATTCAGTTCTAAGACGTATGATGCAACTCGAAATCGAAAAGACAGCTTTAGAAAAAGAATCTGATCCTATTTCAAAAGAAAGATTACTCAAAATTAAAGATGAAATTAAGACACTAAAAACTCAAGAGACTGAATTGAGAGCACAATGGGAAAAAGAAAAGGAACAGATCAATCAAATCAAACAAAAGAAAAGTGAGCTTGAAAAACTTCGCAACGACTTGCAAAATGCTTTCAATGCAAGCGATTATCAAAAAGCTGCTGAACTTCAGTACAGTAAGATACCTGCTATCGAAAAAACAATTTTAGAAATGACTTTGGAGAGCCAAAAGGAAGGCAAACTACTAACTGAAGTCGTTACTGAAGAATCCATTGCTGAAATCGTTTCTAAGTGGACACAAATCCCTGTATCGAAACTGATGTCGGGCGATAAAGAAAAACTGTTACACCTTGAAGAAACACTAAAAAAACGTGTCATTGGTCAAGATCACGCACTCAGATTGATCAGCGATGCGATTATCAGACAACGCGCAGGGATTAAAGATGAAAATAGACCGATCGGTTCCTTCCTCTTTTTAGGTCCCACAGGTGTCGGAAAGACGGAAGTCGCGAGATCGTTAGCTGAAGCACTCTTTGATAGCGAACATCAAATTGTCCGTATGGATATGAGTGAGTATATGGAAGCGCATAGTGTGGCTAGACTTATCGGTTCTCCTCCTGGATATGTCGGCTATGATGAAGGTGGACAACTCACCGAAGCTGTTAGAAGAAAACCTTATTCAATCGTTTTATTTGATGAGGTTGAAAAAGCACATACCGAAGTATTTAACATCCTACTTCAAATACTTGAAGATGGTCGTTTGACAGATAATCAAGGGAGAACCGTAGACTTTAAGAATACCATCATTATCTTAACATCCAATATTGGCAGTGAATATCTTCTCAGCTATGAACACGATGCTCAAAAACAGGTAATGGATTTGGTTAAATCAAAGTTTAAACCTGAATTTATCAATCGAATCGATGAAATTGTCATCTTCAATGCACTTTCACTCAAAGTTCAAATTGAGATTGCGAATAAGATGCTCATTGATTTATCCAATCGTTTAGATGAGAAAAATATTCATGTGAGTTTCGGAGAAGAAATTCAAAAGTTTGTGATCAAAAATGGTTTCAATGATGAGTATGGAGCAAGACCACTTAAGCGTTTCATTCAACGTCACATCGAAACCTTAATCGCATCTAAAATTATTGAAGGATTTATTATCCCACATCAAGCGTATCAAATGGTGGTTAATGGAGATCATCTTGAGTTAATCAAAAAATAAAAGGCACTTTTGTGCCTTTTTTATTGACAAATGATGGTTATGTGGTCTGCTTCATCATCAAGGGGTTCGGATAAACTCTTTTGAAACTTATAGTTAAATCCAACATCATCTAAAACTTCACTTAATACTTCTTTTGTATAAGGGTATAGTTTTGTTTCATCTGTTGTCTTGTGGTCGGCAATACTTAAAACCGTCTTAAATGTTACAAACGTCTCATGATAGGTATAAAATCTTTCAAAGAGTCCCCCATTAAATATTAATGGTTTTAATTGTGTTGGTCGATACTTTAAGATCTTATTATAATTGAGCATTTGAATGATTAGATAACCATCTTGATTCAAGCGCTTCTTAGCCGATACTAAAAAATGAACAAGATCATCTTTTGAAAGATGAGGAAGGGTATTTCCAAAACATGTCATGAAATCATAAGATGATGAATCGTTATCTAAAAAGTCCACCATGTTCGCTTGATAAAACGTTAGATTTGGGTAATCTTTTTTTGCAACATCAATCATTGACTGATCCATATCGACTCCAATAGCCTTCATCTTGAGTGTCTCAAGAAGCGCTACTAATCTTCCAGTACCACATCCTAAATCGATAGCCTTCCCATCTCTTTTAATAAATGGTTTTAAATCATAGCTGAGTTGTTGATTGAAAGAAAAGATTTGATTATAATATGTTGCAAAGTGATGATACATTAGAATGCTCCAATCGATCGAAAGATCATGATAATAGCAAACAGGGTAAAGATTGAAAAGATTGAACTCCAAATAACCAGTTGACCTGCAAGCTTTTCATCACCACCCATTTCATGGACCATGATGGCAGATGACACTGCAACCGGTGTACCAAATAATGCAATTAAGCCTGCATACGCAAATTCCATCCCAGGAATCTTCGATTCAAAGTAATAGGCAAGACCTAAAGCAGCAGCGGGTACCAAAACGATACGCCAGATAACACCTAGAGATATTTGCTTGATGAGTGGTTTGACTACAGAGAGCTCGAATTGGCCTCCTAAAGCGATTAACGCCATAGGAGATGCTGTTACACTTATCAATCTGATGGAATCATAGATAAACCGTGCATCCTCTTTGATCGTAAAGAGAGGTGTTCCACCTTGTGGTGTAATTAAACCTCTTAAGACGAGTGCGAGCAGTCCAGCAAAAACACCTAAAATCAATGGATTAGTGAGTATGTTGATCATCATCTTTTTCGCACTGATCCGTTCTCCTTGATCATTCATCTGGTACATGTTCAGAGATACAACAGATAGAATGTTGGCTAAAGGAATGGTAAATGCTGATAAAAGTGCAACGACAGCAATACCTTCAAGACCCCCGAGTGTTTGAGCTAAAGGAATACCGATGAGTGCAAAATTTGAACGTACAATGACTTGGAGAATGACACCTTTTTGATTGGGATCTTTGATCATTAAAGGTATGGTCAAAAGACCCAAACAAAATAAAATGAGCATCATGGCTACAGAAAATCCAATAACACCAAATTTGATATCACTGACCGACTCGATATTGTAGACATTATAGAACAAGAGTGCGGGTAATCCAATACGAAAAACATATTTATTAAGGACATTGACAAAATGCTCATCAATAAAACGGATGCGTCTTAAAAGATAACCCAAAAGAATAATGACTACAATGGGTAATATCGCATTAGCAGCAAATAAAAAGGTATCTAGCATGAGGGTGTTCTCGCTTTTCTATAGTCTACCTCATTATTGTATCATGAATCCAACATGAGGACAATCAAGTGTTTAAGGTTTTTAAGGTATCTCACGATTAAAAAAGAAGCTATATTTAGCTTCTATTCTTTCTTAGCATAATCCTGTTTTCGAATGGATCCATCTACTTTATGTATGACAACCGATGATCCTTGAGATTCTGCCAATTGTGAAGCGTAGTCAATCGCTTCT
>JAVEVJ010000085.1:0-4884 GCA_034005105.1 Acholeplasmataceae bacterium
TATTGAACGAATAATATCTTCATTAAGCCCTTTACCTGTTGTAGCAACAGATTTTGAATCCGTATGCCAACCGTATTGGTATTCACCAATTATACGATCTATCTTCTTTTTGTTTTCATCCATTGGATGTTTCCTCCTTTGTTTTGATGATGGCTTGTTCAGCTGCCTTCCAGGCTAGTGTTGCACACTTGACTCTTGCTGGAAATTGGGAGACACCTTGATAAACAATTGCATCACCTACGAGAATGTCCTTTTTGTAGGGATACCCTTTGATCATTTCATAAAACTCATGTATGATATTAAGCGCTTCATCCATCTGTTTACCCATGAGTGTTACACTCATAACAGATGCTGAAGAACAGCAGATCGAACAACCTGTTCCTTGTTGCTTGACATCTTTGATGATACCATCCTCAATCTTTAATTGGATGGTCATTTCATCACCACAAGATGGGTTATTTAAATGTACAGTCATATACGTGTTATCAGGTATAATACCTTTATTTTTAGGGTACTTATAGTGATCCATGATGACTTGTCTGTAAAGTTGTTCAATATTCATGATGTGCTCCTAAAACGATAAAAAGAAATCTTTTGTTGCCTTGACGGCTTGAATGAATGTGTCACAGTCTTGTTTGCTGTTATAGATATGAAATGACACCCTGAGTGTTGAGACGACATTTAGAAATTTACTGACCAATTGAGCACAGTGATGTCCTGCTCTTACACTCACGTGATATTGATCGAGCATCGTTGCAACGTCGTGTGGATGTATATGTTCAATGTTGAATGTAATCACTGGATTTTCTGCAGTCTCATTGTAGATAGTGACTCCTTCAATCTCTTTGAGTTTCTGCAAGGTGTATTGATGGAGTTTGTGCGTGTATTCATGTATGTGATCAAATCCGATGGTTTGAATGTAGGAAATTGCCTGTGCTAAACCAATAGCTCCACCGATGACAGGTGTTCCTGCTTCTAATCGAAGCGGTGCTTCTTTCCACGATGCATGATGCTTTTCAACCTCATCAACCATTTCTCCACCATATTCGAAGGGCTCGAGTTCATCGAGCAGATGCTTTTTTCCATAGAGAACTCCAACACCTGAAGGACCAAACATCTTGTGACCTGAAAAGGCTAGATAGTCAATATCTAGTGCTTTCACATCAACCTCCATATGGGGTATAGACTGCGCAGCATCGAGTACGACAATAGCATGTTCTTTATGTGCAAGACGAGCTATCTCTTGAATAGGTGTTACATATCCCATCACATTCGATGCATGCGTGATAGCGACTACTTTCGTTTGCTTATTTAATACTTTATTAAATCCATCTATCGTAATACGTCCTTCTTTGGTGAGTGGAATATAGACAAGTTTTGCTCCTGTCTTGTTTGCTATCACTTGCCAAGGAAGAAATGATGAGTGGTGTTCAAGCTCACTTGTGATGATTTCATCACCGGGTTTGAGGATATCCCTAAAAGCATGTGCAACCATGTTCAGTGCACTTGTTGCTCCTCTGGTGAACACGATTTCATCATCATTCGCATTAATAAAGTTTGCAACCGCCTTTCGTGCATCCTCAAATAACTTGGTTGCTTCATAGGCCAAGCTGTATGCACCTCGATGGACATTGACTCCTAATGCCTGGTAATAATTGTCAACACCATCAATCGCACGTCTGACTTTGAGTGCAGATGCTGCAGAGTCGAGATAGACGAGATTTGGTTGTTTGAGATAGACTGGAAAGTCTTTTCTAATGGATTCTACATTGATCATATTCTTGAATTCACTAAATGAACAAATCTCTCCTTGAGTGGTTCATCATCGATCTCATCGATAACTGGTTTAAGAAAACCATTGATAATCAGTTTTTCTGATTCCTTCTTTGTCAATCCTCTGCTCATGAGATAGTAGAGTTGATCCTCTTCTATCTTGCCAATGGTCGCTCCATGTCCTGCTTTAACATCATATTCATCAATGAGAAGGATTGGATTCACTTCAACGGTTGCCTGATCGGATGTAATAATACCTTTTAAGGTCTGGAAAGCATTTGCTTGCTTCATTCCCTTCTCAATCTTTTCAACGCCGTTAAGGACGATTTTACCCTTTTTATTTGCAATCCCAATATTGGTCATATCACCAATCGTATTGGGAGCTTGATGGATGATTAAGACATCAATATTTTGTTTGTTTTCATCAGATGCAACCGCAACAGCTCGCATTTTGACTTCAGCACCTTGTCCCTTGAGTTCAACATGCATTTTAGCATCGAGAACATCGGAGACAAACCCACCGAGAAGATTGAGTTTGGCATCTCTATCTGCTGTAAAATAATGTTCAACAAGACCTGCTTTGCTTGCTAGTTCACTGACGAGTAAATATTTAACCTGAGCATTTTGTTTAGCCGTCAATGTCAACCGATAGGATTGTGGTAGGGTTTCAATGCTCGCTAATTCTAAAATAATCTTAATCGATGTGTTTTCTGAGACTATAATCTCAAGTGTTTCGTTATTATCATCTTGGATAGTTACTTTAATGGGATCTTCATAATGGGTATTTTTGGGGATGATTAATTGATGATTAACATACTGAAAATCTTTGGGTAGTTTGCTTTGTATTTCGTGATCTTTAATGACAATTTCTTTCATTATTCTTCGCCTTCAACAAAATTGATACCCAATTCATCTTTAATCCATTCGTAGCCATTACGAT
The DNA here is from genome assembly GCA_034005105.1 of Acholeplasmataceae bacterium. Taxonomy (GTDB): domain Bacteria; phylum Bacillota_I; class Bacilli_A; order Acholeplasmatales; family Acholeplasmataceae; genus Peloplasma. The sequence continues at coordinate 2,714 of JAVEVJ010000085.1, forward strand.
CAATCTTTTCAATCAATTCTTGTCCACCACTTAAGACAATCTTACCATCAATCATGATGTGAACATTCGTTGGTTTAATATGATCTAAAATGCGTTGATAATGTGTGATTAAAATACAACCAAACTCATCATTAACAAGTTCACTGACATTTGAACCAACAATTTTAAGTGCATCAACGTCTAAGCCTGAATCGATTTCATCCAAAATAGCAAATTTGGGACGAATCACTTTGAGTTGTAAAATTTCGTTGCGCTTTCTTTCGCCACCTGAGAAACCTTCATTTAAATAACGATGTGCCAAATCGGGACGCATCTTTAATTCTTCAACTGTTTTTTCATACTTGATTGCAAACTCAAACAAGCCAACTTCTTTACCTGAAGTTGCTTTGAGAGCTTGACGCATAAAATCTGAATTGGTGACACCAGGAACTTCTGCTGGATACTGCATGGCTAAAAATAAACCTGCTCTTGCACGTTCATCAACTTCCATTTCTAGAATATTCTGATCGTCTAGGAATGCTTCACCCTCAGTGATCTCATATTTAGGATGACCCATCAAAGCACTTGCAAGTGTCGACTTACCCGTACCATTTGGACCCATAATTGCGTGGACTTCTCCGGAATTAACCGTCAGATTAACACCTTTTAATATTTCTTTTCCTTCTATACCAACATGAAGGTTTTTGATTTCTAATTTTGCCATAAGGACCTCCTTGAATTTACCATGTCTATTATATAACATTCACCTATTAAATGCTATTTATATGCTAATTTATAAAACGCATTAAGCGGTAAACGTTTTCAATGTAAGTTAATGTAAATTTACATTGATTTTCATTTTGGATGTGATAAAATGAAGTTGTATTAAGCGAGACTTTTTCTATTTAGTACTTAATACATCCGTATTTTTCTCCCAAAAAATACAGCGCAACCTCGCTTTGAACGATTCACGGACTGCCATCCACGATGAATCGTTCATCAATGGTTAAACAAATGAGCTTCATAGAAGCTCTTTTTTGTAACCCTATTTTGATTAAAAATCATACGAAATCATTGATTTTATGATATTCTATTTTTAGTCAACATACAACAATGTTATGAGGTGGACAATATGCTAAACAAACTTTATCAAAACAAAATGATTTTAATTGCTATTTTATTTGGAACCATATTAACTTTTGATTTTTTTACGATAATTACCAACCTATATGTCGCTCCAGTGCTTGAAGGATATGGACTTCCAGATATATTAATTTATATCAAGACCATCATTTTTCTAACGGTTTTTATTATTTTAATTGTTTGGTTGAAACAGCAGAATCCTAAATTTCCTAAAAATAACTTAAAAACACTCGTCATATTAAGCCTTGCAATTGTTGCTTTCTATTTTGGTTCATTGTATATGTATAAATATATGTTAATCTCAGATACAGCAGATATTATTAAAAACAGAATTCTAAATGGAAATCCTGCTTTATATCTTGATTTTTCGGGTATTAATTATCGCACTTTGACCTATATTTTAACGATTTTTAGCGGTTTTAACTCTGAACTTGTTTTGTTTGCAGAAATGATCGTACTTTTGGTAGCTTATTATAGTATTAAGTATATGGAAGAAATAAAAGAAGAAAAGCATGTATATGATGAATTTATGTTTGATACCACACTGCTACCATTGGTTTTCGTATGGACAATCATGTCGTTCTTATCCATCAACATTTTAACATATCGATATGACATGTTAGGATCATTAGAAATTGGTTTTGCCGTGATGGGATTTTCTATAGTGGCGACAACGATTGTTCCAGCATTTTCCATTAGTAGAAATAAGAATAACGAATGTACAAGATCATTTTTCATTGGTATGTACAAGCATGTATTCTTTATAGGTATTTTATCTATAATTATTTATGTAGTTCTCATTGGTATTAATATATCGTTACTCAATCTAGGTCGTCATACTTATCGATTATATACCTCTTTATTTAGCCTTATTTTTTCCATCATTATTATGATTCGTGTAAAAAAAATATTATCGCTTGAGAATAAGTAAGAAAAAGCCAGTTCATGGGCTATGAACTGGTTTTTTATAATATCTTTTTAATCTGATCTATATGATATTTATAATAAAGACTTGGACTATATGTGTCTGAATATAACAATACCGCATT
>JAVEVJ010000086.1:0-4817 GCA_034005105.1 Acholeplasmataceae bacterium
CAAATTCCGATAGATTGGCATTACCCAAAATAATCGCTCCAGCATCGATTAGTTTTGTAATAATCGTTGCATCACAGGGGGGAATTAAATCATTAAGACTGTACGCACTTGCTGTTGTAGGTGTACCATCTCGATAGAGAATGTTATCTTTAATAACTAATGGAATACCGTGAAGTGGACCTCGAATCATCTTGTTCTTCCGCTCTTCATCCCTTTGTGCTGCTAAATAGAGTGCTTGAGGACTGATGTTTGCAAGTGCATTCTTATGAATCCATTTTTCATGAATCGATATGGACTTTTTTACCAGCTCAACGCTGTTAGTTTGACCTGTTTCAAGCAAATGAATCATCTCTTTTATCATGACTTACCTCTTTTCAATTGAAAGTATCTGGAGTTATCAAATCGATTTGTTCATCTTCCATATGTGGAACAAATCCAAAACTTTGATAGAGTTTTATGGCATGGATATTGAGATCATCTGCCATTAAGAATGCGCGGTCAACAGCGTGCAGTTTCCCATACTGTAGTGCATTTTTCATGAGTTTTCGACCAATCCCTTGATGTTGATATGCCCGTTTGACTGCTAATTCTCTAATCCATAAAGTTTTTTTATGCATTTTGTTTTCACCATAAATGGTTAGGAAAACAACACCTATCAATTCCTTTTCATGGAAGTAACCAAAGATTTTCGTATGTTTAGCTTTAATTTCTCTAAGATAGGAATCTTTTTCCAGGATCCAATTTTCTACAAAGGTCTTGCTTTCTCCGTGAAATTCTCTGGATTCCAAAAGACAATCCTTTGTTACATCACTGATAGCCTGACTATAGGTTTCATTTAAATCACTTAGTTCAACCTCACCATCTATATCCTGCATTTTCACTTTCCAATATTCTCTGAGTATCCCATACTCCTTCATCCCATGATCAAGAAGTTGATCCTTCCACAGCTTGGGTATAAACATGAAAATAGTCTTTGGTAAATGAAGATACTTGAGTAAAAATGAGATATCATGTGTTGCCCAAAGGATATGATACATCTCATGATCTTCAATAAATCCTCTTAATATGATCCCCTCTTGTTGATCATATAAAAGTTCGTAGGATAAATAAGTGATGTCATCGATATATGAAAATGAATGATATGTAAATGTCATTGCTCTTTTTTTAATGTTTTGAAAGGTTTTTATATCCATTAGATTCCCTCTTCTATTCACATGTATTGTACCATGCTAGAAGAGATGAAAAAAAGACCTATTGGGTCTTTATATTCATTTAAACCATAATTTCATTTCTTTTTGGGCTGATTCAATCGAATCCGATGCATGAATGATATTTCTAAGAAATCTCTTTTCCAAAAGTGCTTTTTCAAGCGAATCATCCATGTAGCGACCTCTAATACTGTTCTTATCCGCCTTGATGGGATCGGTTGCTCCAACGAGTTCTCTGACCTCTTCAATGATATGTTTTGTCTTTTTTGTGATTTCATAGATATAAACGTGATGACCAACAAACATGTCGATAATTGCTTTTTCAAACCATGCTTGATTCACTTTGGCGATCACACTTTCGTAATGTTTTAAAATCAATGGTTCATCAACAATCACATCGCTTTGACGAGTGATCTCATAACCTTGATCCTTAAATATTTTTAGAATGTCTTGGGTTAAATGACGCTCAATTGCGTCAGGTTTGAGCATAATAAATGTAGAGTGTTGCATATAAATCTCCTTTCACGTAAACATTATATTACAAAACTTCATTTTCTCATGAACTAAGCATATCGATATCATTAACATGATAAAATAAGGTGAGGTGGTATGATGATCTATATTCTTACTGGTGTTGCTAAATCAGGAAAATCACTCGTTGCACAAGAAATCATGAAAAGATATCAGATTTCAATCATTCAAACCGATCACATCATGATGATGCTCAATCGTGGCAATCCCAAACTTTCAATCGATATCGATGCATCGGACTCAACGGTTTCTTATCAAATTGAACCCTATATCAAGGCTTTAATCGATACACTGATTGAAAACAAAAAATCAGTCTTATTCGAAGGCGTTCATTTTTTGACTCGTTTTGCACGTGATTTAATCAGGCAATATCCACATCAAATCAAGATCATCTATCTCGTTTATGAGCATATGGATCATGATACCAAAGCCAAAGAGCTCCTAGAGCACGCTTCTAAGATGGAAAATCCATGGTTCTTATCTTATGATAAGAATGCTTATCAAAAACTTATTCAGTATTTAGTTTCAGAGAGTAAACGGATTGCTGATGAATGTCGAATCAATCAAATACCCTATCTTGAGGTCACGGATATCATCAAACAAACAGATGAGATTATTGATTGTTTGTTCAATGAATAATTTAGAAATTTTCAGGTGAAACAAAGCTAACGCTCTGTCTTGTCATCGGATGTATAAAGCTAACTTGATAAAAATGTAACATCAATCGATTAGCATGGATACCACCATAGAGAAAATCACCAACGATGGGATGTCCGATACTGCTCATGTGGACTCTAATTTGATGTTTTCTACCACCTTCAATCCAAACATTCAAACGTGTGTGCTGTCCCCCTTGACTGATCACTTGATAGTGTGTTATCGCTTCGACCCCTGTTGTACTAACACGCATACGATTTTGGTGACGATCTCTTCCGATAGGTTTTGAGATTGTCATTTTTTCTTTTGCAAGAGGCCCTAAAACCAACGTTCGATACTGTTTATCTATCTGTCTTGATTCAAAGAGATAGGACATATAAGCAAGCGACAATGGATGTTTTGCAAAAATAATCATACCACTGGTATCCTCATCCAATCTGTGTGCGGGTAACACTGAAAACGGATGATTTTGTTTGTCCATGTAGCATGCTACACGACTTGTCAAATTGTCTTTATTCAATGTATCATCATAGACGAGAAGTTTATCGGGTTTGTTGACGATGAGTAGATCATGATCCTCATAAACAATATCAATCACCTCATGACAAATCGGTTTAATATTATCAGTTGTGGATCGAAACGAAAAATCAAGTGTAACACGATCATTTTCATGCAAAATAAAGTTTTCATGAACGCGTTCGTGATTGATGCTTACATACCCCATCAACAACTGATTAATCGTTTTTTTGGCTAAATGAAAACTCATCAGAAAGCTTTTGATATCAATACCCTCAAATGATTTATGAATCATGAGGTTGAGTTGTTGTGATTTGGAATTCATGGTTGCTCCAATCTTGGGTTTATTTTTTAGATATCTTCATAGACTGATTTAAAGATGGCTACGATATCATCGATGTCGTCGACATTGTTATCTTGACCAAATGAGATGCGAATCGTTCCATATCCCCTATCCATATGGATTGCACGCAAGACATGTGAAGATGTAGCTTCATTAGCTTGACATGCACTACCTGTTGATACATAGATTCCCCTTTGGTTTAAAGAAAATAAGAGGGCTTGTCCATCCACATCTGGAAAAGATAGACTCAGTAAACCTGGAATACGATAGCTATCCTCTTTTGGCCCATTGTAGACCACATCAGGTATCGCTTGTTTCATTTGAGTCATCAATGTTTGTGTAAGTTTTTGAAGATGGGTAACACGCACTTTACGTTCCTGATGTGCCAACAGGAGAGCTTTTGCCATACCAACAATGCCATAAACATTTTCAGTTCCTGAGCGTAAACCTTTTTCCTGATGTCCTCCGTATATGATGGGTTCTAAAATCGATCGATTCTTAACGAGGAGTGCACCGATCCCTTTAGGACCATAAAACTTATGTGCAGAAAGAGTCAATAAATCGATGGATAAATCCCGCATGGATAGCTTTTTATATTGCACCATTTGGACTGCATCTACATGTAAAAGAATGTTGTTTCTTTGGCATATTTTACCGATCATTTCAATGTTTTGAAGGGTACCAATCTCATTGTTACCTAAAATAATACTTAACATGAGTGTTTCATTAGTAATCGTTGTTTCAAGTTCTACGAGATCGATAAATCCTTCATGATCAACGTTAAGGTAAACAATCTTATAGCCTTCTTTTTCAAGCTTGTGCACGGTATTTAGCGTTGCGTGATGTTCGATCCTGGTTGTGATGATGGTATGCTTTTCTTTGTTCATCAAAGCCGTACCTCTAATCGCGAGATTCGTCGCTTCGGTACCTCCAGAGGTAAAAATAACACCCTCAGGTTCTATGTCAAATAGATTGGCTATCGATTCACGTGCGATATTGATGTCTCTTTTGACTTCTATGCCCTTTTGATGCATAGACGAAGGATTACCATATAAGTCATTCATATAAGGCATCATATGCTCTAAAACACGTGGATCGAGTGGGGTTGTTGCTGCATGGTCAAGATAATAATACTTCATCAATTCACCTCTTTACTTTGATGGAACAGGATAAAATATCCTTCATATCCAACCATTCTGTATCGATAGATAATTCCTTAAAGGATATCTCTTGATCGATGGGTAGATCACCAATTAACAGTTCAACAAAAGATTGTATGACATAGGATTGATGAATGATGCAGGGATCTGGATCTCTAAATACTTCCATCGATTTTTCTTGTATCTTATGCCTTTTAATCGGTAGATTGAGTGGATTTCCTTCATAGATAATATGGTGTTTAGCATCATAGATGATAATGAACTTTTTCATAACCTATGTAAGATTTAAATTGTATTAAGTTAGTTCTTAAGACAACTAAATCTTTACTCCTTTCGTTCTAATTTAATATACTAATAATGCACTGTGGATTTGTCTTTCATACATACAGCCTTGACTGTTTG
>JAVEVJ010000020.1:0-22129 GCA_034005105.1 Acholeplasmataceae bacterium
TACGTAAAGTACTATAATGAAATACGCACAGCTTATTCTCTAAAATATAAAAGCCCAATTCAATATCGAATTGAGCAATTATATTTATAAAACTTTTTTAATGTCTACAAAGTCTTTACTATTTCATAAAATCTAGAGTCTTTTTTGTTTGTTAATTCGTTTCAGTTGAGATGATGACTGGAATGGTGATGGGTGATCTCTTCGTTTCCTGGTAGATAAAGCGATTAACTTCATTTCTAACATCACGCTTATATTCATTCCAGTTAATATATTTACCCTCTAAATGTTTTTTAGAGACTTCCAAAAATGTTTCTTTTACTCTAGCTAACAGTTCTTCAGATTCTTGAACATAGACAAAACCTTTCGTTACAATACTGACATCACCTAAAATTTGTTTTGTTTTTGGACTGACATGAGCAACCAATAAAAGTGCACCATCTTCTGCTAAAAGTTCACGATCCTTCATAACAAAATCATTGACATCTCCAACAGCAGTACCATCGATTAAAATTTCACCGACATTGATATCGGCTTTGGATACATATGCATCCTCTTCATCAAAGGTCAAGACATCACCGTTATCGAGTAAGAAGACACGATCTTCTTGATAACCAATTTCCATCGCAAGTCGTTTGACTCCGTATTGATGTCTGTACTCACCAATGGTCGGAATAATGTATTTAGGTTTCAATAAATTCATCATCATTTTAATTTCTTCAGATGTCGCATGTGCTGATGTGAGCAATCGCTTATCGATCATTTTTACCTGAGCATCACTGCGATAGAGAACATCCAATGTGCGTGCAGCCATCTTCTCAGTTCCAGGTACTGGAGGCGTCATAAGAATGACCGTATCACTTTCAGTGATATGGATTAAACGATCCACTTTCTTGCACATGCGTTGTAACATAAAGAAAGGTTCATGGCGACTACCTGTAACAAGTGCAACAATCTCATGGCTATTATTTTTGTTTTTTTCATCAATATAGCGCAAATTGATCAATGCATCATCGGGTATGCTCAAATAACCGCTTTGAAGGGCTATATCAACGATACGTTGTGCTCTTCTGCCGATAATAGCAATCTTTTTCTTGTGAGCGAGTGATATATCGATGATCCGTTGAATCTTCTTTAAATCGGATGAGAACAAGGTGACAATAATGCGTCCTTCTGCATTCGCATAGATGCTGTTGAGACGATGGTTGAGATTCATATTGACTCCACCGTTGAGTTCAAGTGTTGATCCTAATGATTCAGTCAATAAGGCTAAAACATTTTTTTCTGATAACTCATTGATTTTTCTAAAATCGGTTTGATATTTGATATCCGAACTTTGATCAAACGTAAAATCAGATGTATAGACAATGACACCTTGCATGGTATGTATCGCAATACCTACTGATTCTGGAATCGAGTGTGTCGTATTAAAGAATGTGACACGAACGTTACCAAATTTGATAATCGCATTTTGAGATATGGTATTGAGTGTTAATGCTTCGAGATCATAATCTTCATCTTTGAGCATATCTTTAACAATTTGCATCGTGAAGTGTGTCGCATAAACAGGAACATTTAAATCTCTTAGTAAATGTGGAAGTGCTGCAATATGATCTTCATGAGCGTGCGATAAAAAAATTCCTCGAATCTTATCTTTGACACGAATAAGTACCCGATAATCGGGTATGATTTCATCAACACCATAAAATTCTGCAGATGGATATTTAATACCCGCATCCATAATGAAATAATGTTGATCAACTTCGACAACATACATATTCTTACCGTTTTCGCCGAGCCCACCTAATGCAAAAAAGCGAATTTTGCTCATGTTAACACTTCCTTTAGTAACGTCATTTACTTATCATATTATACCATGTTTTTTTGATTACTCAATCTTTTTACTTCATAACTATGTTATGATGGTAATAGGTGAAAAACATGATTAATTATCCCATAAAAAGAAAAGCACAAACTAAATCTACAAACTATGCAAATCTTGGTATGACACTTGAATCTGATATCGAAGCTAGCAACACCTACTACTTGAACCATGATATCGCAGTTATCTATAAAAAACCGACACCTATACAGGTTGTCAGTGTCAGTTATCCAGCTCGTAACAAAGCAAAGATAACCGAAGCTTACTACAAAACACCTTCGACAACTGATTTCAATGGTATCTATAAAGGTCACTATATCGATTTTGATGCTAAAGAGACCAATTCTAAAACGAGTATGCCACTAAAAAACGTACATCCACATCAGATTGAACATTTAAAACATGTTGCCAATCATGGTGGAATTGCGTTTTTAATCGTTCACTTCAAGGCTTATAATGAGTACTTTTTATTACCCGCATCCATCCTCTTTAACTCTTGGGATGATGCCCATAAAGAAAAGGGACGACAATCCATCCCTTATCGAACGTTTAAAGAGAAAGCGTTTCTTATTCCTTTTGGATATCAACCAAGACTTGACTATCTCAAAGTGGTTCAGCAAAAATTACTGGATTGATTGAGATGTAATGGGTTCAAAGATCGTTTGAATGCGTCGATGGGTCAAAAGAGCAATCACCAAGACAACAATGGTTGTTGTTAAAATATAGATCAAATTATAACCTAGACTATATACCCAAAGTGATTCACCAACAAACGCAAATAAGCGTGTCGCAATATTAGGTGTTCCCTCACCACTTTCGACCAAAGAGGAAGCGTATTCGATGCTGCTACTCCATAGGATGACACCTGACAAGGTTGACGAGATCAGGCGTATCACACTGACAAAAAGTGTTGCATAAATAAGCTTTTGTTTCGATTTAAGTCCATCATGAAATAGGCCTGATAATCCAAAAGCCATGAATGGAATGATGTAATCTAACATGATCAAAGAGATAATCTTCATGGCATTCCAAGATTCTCCCGTCCATGACTCGAGCGTGATTCGAAGGGCATCAATATAGATTAAGTAATCAAAGCCAAAATTATAGATCGCATAGATTAAACCAGCTATTAAGCCATACTTTATACCAAACAACAAACCGATGAGTACGAGTGGAAACATGGATAATCCAAAGAATTTCCCTCCAAAGGGCATACTTAAATTTAACCCTGGGATCGCACTCACAACCAAATCGATGACGATTGCTATGACGAGCAAATTGATCGTCATTAACATGCGCAATGTCTCTTTCTTTAATTTCATTTCTTTTCCTCCTAGAAAATAAAAAATTTCCATGGATTACCAAAGAAATTGATAGTTAAATAAATCATTTTCAACTATCCCTCCGCTGGTATCATCCAGATCAGGTTCTCGGGTCGACGATAACGTCCTCTCAGCTTTTAGCTCCCCGTAGTGAACGCTTCTATTATAGCACAGAATAACATCAAAACAAATTATATGTTAAAGGAGATCCTTATGCCCAAAGAAGTTACAGCTATTTTAGTTTTAACCGCATTATTTATTTTATTCTTATTACCTAATATTCGATTACTTAAAATCAATGAAGCCGTCGTGATTGAACGATTAGGAAGTTTTCTAAAAGTGATTGATAAACCTGGTGTTTTCTTTTTAATTCCACTCTTTGATCGTGTCGTTCAAAAGGAATCGCTTCTTCCAATAGAAAAAACTTGGGTCGTTATTGATTCGGATACACAAATAATGTATGCTTATACCTATCAAATAGTTGATATCAAAATGTTTTGCTATGCGGCAACGGACCCCATTACCTTTGCAGAAGAAAAAATGGCTCAAAGAATACAGAGTGGACTTGATGACCTAGAGTCAATCAAAGATATTTGGTTAGATATGGGTGTTAACTTACTTGATTTCCAAAAAATAGAAAAAAATAATTTTTAATAATTATTATTGCAATTTTAATAATTTGATGTATAATGAGAGTGTAAGGAGTGATCAATATGAACATCGTCTGGTTTAATGAAAAACCAAAAGACTGTATCGTCACGATTTCTGCAGGAAGCCTGACACTTAATAAACCTGCAACCAATTTTTTTGAAAATGCCTACAGTGTCATGCTAGGTATTGAGAAGAATGGACAGATGATTGTCATTAAGCCTCTCAATAAGGCTGAAGCAATCAAGCATGATATTCCTGAGTCCAACAAGTATAAGATCACCGTGCGTTCATCCTATAGCCGTGTAGCGAACAAAGCATTTATTGATGAAATCGGACAAATGATTCAGGTTGACTTTAGTCAAGAAACAAGGAAGTACAAAGCAAATTGGCAAAATCGCGACCAGTTATTGCTTGTCGATTTGAAGGAGGAAGTCTAATATGTTAGATTATATGGTATGGTTTTGGCTTGCCTTATTTGTCATTGCGTTAGTGGTTGAAATCATCACAGCAGATATGATAAGCATTTGGTTTGCCTTAGCTGCAATTCCGAGCTTTATTATTGCTCTTGTCGGAGGACATCTTGTTTGGCAGATCATTTCATTTATTGGCTTTACTGCTGTTCTACTGCTTCTCACACGACCTGTTGTCAAAAAATATCTTAAAACCAATGAGATCAAAACCAATGTTGATGCGATGGTAGGTATGACAGTCACTGTTGTAAAAGAGATTCGTCCCAATGAAGTTGGTCGCGTCATTGTTCGTTCATTGGACTGGGCAGCGATGTCTAAAGAAACCATTTTAGTGGGAGAACAAGCACGTGTTCTCGATGTTGATGGAAATAAGCTTATTGTTGAAAAAATAGAAAAATAAGGAAAGAGGTACGTTGATATGAAATTAGTTTCGTTTTTACCCCCTGTACTCATTACACCTGCAGGGATCATCGGTTTAGTTGTTGCGTTTGTCGTCATTTTATTTATCACTGCATTGGCTTTCCGTTTGGTAACACAGACCAGAGCAATGATTGTTGAACGTCTGGGTGCTTATCACAAGACACTTGGCGTTGGTGTTCACTTCATCATTCCCGTGATCGATCGTGTAAAAAAAGTAGTCAGTTTAAAGGAACAGGTTAAAGACTTTGATCCACAAGCAGTTATTACACGCGATAACGTGACGATGCAAATTGATACGGTTGTCTTCTTTACCATCACCGATCCAAAGCTTTATACCTATGGTACAGAAAACCCACTCATGGCGATTGAAAACATCTCTGCGACAACACTTCGTAATATTATTGGTGAACTCGATCTCGATGAAACACTCACATCAAGAGATCTCATCAATACCAAGATGCGTTTAACACTCGATGAAGCAACTGACCCATGGGGTATTAAAGTAACCCGTGTTGAAGTCAAAAACATTATTCCACCAAAAGATATCCGTGAATCCATGGAAAAGCAAATGAGAGCTGAACGTGAAAAGCGTCAGACCATCTTGATTGCTGAAGGGGAAAAGCGTGCTGAGATTCTTCGCGCTGAAGGGGATGCTGAAGCCCTACTTCTTAGAGCTGAAGCCAATAAAAAAGAAAAGATTTTAATAGCTGAAGGGGAAGCTGCTGCCATCTTTAAAATTAAAGAAGCTGAAGCGTTAGGTATTAAGATCATCAAGGAAGCTGCTGCTGATAAGACTGTTCTTCAGATCAAATCACTTGAAACACTTGCACAAGTGGCTAATGGACAGGCAACTAAACTTGTCGTTCCAACCAACATTACAGACTTGGCATCAAGCGTGATGATGGCTGCTGAATTTGCAAAACAAGACAAAGAAGCAACACCTAAGAAATAAGCTCATATGAATCAAAAACGTGTATCAAAAGATGCACGTTTTTTATTTTGAAAAGATTATAAGTGGTACTTCTAATTCATCTTTGGTAAGTCCTGCATGATGTGCTACAAAGGGTTTATCGGGTGAGAGTGACATCATTTGATTGCTTGTCGCAATACTGATAAAATCACCTAAAAAATGATCGAGCATCTTATGTTTTTTTCCCTCACCAAATAACTTTTTATCCAATACTTCTTGTTTTGATAATAGCATAAAGTGTTTACCATAGGTTGCATCAAAGAGCTCTTTAAATTGATTCAATTGATTTTTCTTGACGAAAAAGTTGGTAGCCCTTGCTTCAATCGATGGTTTTCTTCGAAGCATATCCATGATTTGCTGATTGTCATAGATAGGAACTTCTTGAACATCGATCAATCCATGATCAGCAATCACGACGATGGTTGTACCTCTTGAAACAAAGAACGCCATGCGCTCAACCTCTTGATCAAGATCATAGAGAACACGTCTTGTTTCATAGGCATCAATACCATACTGATGTTGTGTCAAATCGGGTTCCGTCCAGTAGACATAGGTAAACGATTTTTCCTTGGTTCTGGTAATATCGATCACACGATCGACTTGATCCTTAAAGCTGGCATACCCATCTTCTCTAAAATTAGGGAAAAGTTCATTGAGTGAAACACTCGGTGTTCCTCGTTTGATCTGTTCATAGATGGATGGATATTTGAGATAACGATCTCTAAAATTAAAGTTCATGGTTTTACTAGATTCATAAAAGTCTTGGTTGGGAAAAATAGCAACATTCGTATCTTCTTTTGGAAAATACTGAACCCAACCCAAATGTCCAGTAGCATAGGGAGGCAGACCTGATAAAACGGTGGTTGTTGCTGCTACAGTTGTCGGTGGAAAGACCGATGTGATAACTTCTTTTAAATATCTTAGCAAAAAAGCATCTTTGAAAAGATGCTTATAGAGCACGTTGATACCCATGCCGTCTAAAAGAACAAGAACAACATGTCGTTTTTCTTTGAGTGCTTCTTCGAGTATCGGTAGCGATTTGTATTCGGTTTTTGCTTGATAATGCTTCAATAGGGTTGCAGTAACATTTAATATCGAATGCTCATAATCCGGAAGCACCATAATAATCTCCTTACTTAATCGTTTTTCGAATTAAAAGTAAGTTGCGCTTTTGTGAACCAATCGTTATACCTTTTAAAACAAGTTCCTTTGCTTCTTCAATTCCCTTATTACGAACATAGAGTGTAGCTAGTTTATCGCCTTTATTGACGTAATCACCAATCTTTTTGTGAAGATCAATTCCTACATCAAATAAGATGGTATCTTCTTTCTTTTCTCGTCCTGCACCAAGTCTCATTGCAGCACGACCGATGTCGAGTGCGTTGATATCCAGAAGATATCCAGAAGTTAATGCAAGCACAGGTATTGTATTTTCTGAAAGCAAACTTTCAGGATTTTGGATACTGTTGACATCACCTTTTTGTGCCTTAACGAGTTCAAGAAATTTATGATAAGCCCTACCATCCGATAGAGCTTGATGAAGTTTATCTTTAGCTTCTTGCATGTTTGCTGCTAATTTTGCATCCATAAGAAGGTGTGCACCAATTTCGACAGTGACATCGACTAAATCTTTAGGTCCTTTTCCCTTTAGGGTTTCTATGGCTTCATAAACCTCAAGTGCATTACCAATCTTATGACCGAGTGGCTCATCCATACCCGTTAATATCGCGGTCATTTTCTTGCCTGCTAAGCGTCCGATGGCTACCATCAGTTCAGCCAATTTGATTGCTTCATCTTCGGTCTTCATGAATGCTCCATGGCCTACTTTAACATCTAAAACAATCGCGTCTGCTCCACTGGCTAATTTTTTTGACATAATGGAAGATGCAATCAAAGGAATCACATCGACGGTTGCTGTTACATCACGAAGTGCGTAAAGTTTCTTGTCTGCTGGAGCAACATCACCGCTTTGACCAACGATAGCAATACCAATCGTTTTAACCTGTTCGATAAATTGTTCGACTGGAAGTTCTACTTGATATCCCGGTATACTTTCAAGCTTGTCAATCGTTCCACCGGTATGCCCTAAACCACGACCACTCATCTTAGCAAACTTAGCTCCAAGACTTGCTAAAAGAGGACCTAAGATTAAGGTTACTTTATCACCGACACCACCGGTTGAATGTTTATCCACCTTGATACCAGGGATAGCTTTTAGATCGATGACATCACCTGAATCACGCATTGCTAATGCGAGATAGGTTGCTTCTTCATCGGTCATCTTTTGAAAATAGGTCGCCATTAAAAAAGCACTCATCTGATAATCTGGAATTTGTCCATTCGTATATTGAAAAATCAATTCATTGATTTCATTTTGGCTTAAAGCAAAACCATCGCGCTTTTTCGCGATGAGGTCTACTACATGCATATCATCACGTCTCCTTAAAACCATTTTATCATAGATGATAAGAATACATAAATTTATGATATAATAAACAAGGTGAAAAGAGGGAAATTTATGTATTTATCTATTGTCCGTCATGGACAAACAGCATATAACGCATCGGGTCTAGTTCAAGGACGAATTGATATTCCTTTAAACGATAAGGGAAGGATGCAAGCAAAAGCTCTAGGAGAACAATTAAACGAAAATCAAGAGCATTATGATATCATCATCGCATCCCCGCTCTCAAGGGCATATGAAACAGCTTTGATCATTGCACAAACAATTCACTATGATCGAAAGATTCAAACAGATCCATCCTTTGTCGAACGCGATTTCCATCACTTAGATGGCACACCTGTTGAACAAGCAATGCCTTTAGTACGTTCAAAAAACTATCAGTTTGAGACCTATGAAACGGATCAAGAAATTATCGCTCGTATTAAAAAAGCAGCCATCAATCTCGAGACCCAATATCCCAATCAATCGGTTTTGCTCGTCGCTCACTCACATGTGATCAAAGCGCTTATGATTTGTGCTGATCCAAACAAATATACATTTGCAGATCTCATCAAGCATCTGGATGTTATTCATTTTGAAATCACAAACGGGCACATTTCTGTCATAAAAAAATAAGGCTATAGAGCCTTATCTGTTGTCAACTTATTATTGATGATATGAAACATCATATCTGCGACCTCTAGGGTCGTTTTTTCTTTAATTGTCTCATATAAAACAACTGGATGAATCACAACTTGAATGGTCGAGATGCGCCAAGGTGCACGGTGTTTGATAGCTGTCGTTCCTTGAATACTTACAGGTAGTAAGTTAGCACCAGCTTTCATCGCTACCCGATAAGCTCCTGCACGCATTGCTACCATTTTCTCATCGTTACGATCCTTGATACCACCTTCTGGGAAAATCGTCATGGCCATACCTTCTTTGATGACTTTAATCGCATCGATCATCGCACGTGCTGTATTTCGATCACTCGATCGATCGATTGGAAAGGCACCGAGATACTTTAACCACTTACCAATAAAGATTGCTTTATAAACACTCATCTTAGGTGTAAAGGTTGTCGGACGCTTCATAAACTCAAAGATAACAAACGGATCAGCATATGATTTGTGGTTTGCATAGATGCAAAGAGGTCCATCTTTAGGAATATTTTCTCTTCCTTCAACAACAACCTTTAGACGCATAAAGAAAATGGTTAACCAATGTGCGGTGCTTCTCGTCACATAGTATTTGTATGGATTGGTGACCTTTGAATATTTCAAAAATGGAAAATGAGCTAAGATGATCAAAAGTGTACCAAAAAATGAGACGACTGCTCCTGTGAAAAACCATAGGATAATCCAATATCCACTTAAGACAAATAAGCTCATTAAAATCGTATAAACTGCCCATAAGATGAGATAAATTGCTGATATCATGATGAAATCCTTTCGTAAACAGCAAAGATTAAACCTTCTTCGACCTGTTTGTTAATCAGTTTGAACTGATCGAGATTAAATTGAGGAAAATAGACATTTCCTGGATGTGTGCCTAGCACAAATGTAATATAGAGATACTTAGCATATGGGAGTGAGAGTTGATAAATGGTTTTTCCTCCAATTACCATGACATCCTCTTTTGTTTCTAATAAGAACTGTTTAAGATCCTTGACGTGATGAGCATCTTCATACGTTTTTTCTTCCAAATTGGCAACATAAATTTTACCAAACGGTAAAGGTTTCTTCTGATAATAGTCCTTAAGTGAAAGATAAGTCATTTCACCCATTAAAACCGTTTGACCTTTCGTATGAGCTTTAAAGTAAGCAAGATCCTTTGGATAATGCCACGGAAGCTTATTATCCTTTCCAATCAACCAATTTTCATCCATAGCCCAAATGAGTGATATCATACAGCAACCACTCCTTTAATCGCCGGATGGGGATCATAATCTTTTAATTTAAAATCGTCATACGTGAAATCATAGAGTGATCGAACTTCTGGATTGAGGATCATCACGGGTCTTTTTCGAGGTTCTCTTGACAGTTGAAGCTTAATCTGATCAAAATGATTTTGATAAATATGTGCATCACCTAATGTATGAACAAACTCACCTACCTCAAGTCCACTTACCTGTGCGACCATCATCAATAATAATGCATAGCTTGCGATATTAAAGGGGACACCTAAAAAGATATCTGCACTGCGTTGATAGAGTTGAAGCGACAATTTGTTATCTGCAACATAAAACTGTATCAAGGTATGACAAGGTGGTAACGCCATCTTGTTGATATCAGCAGGATTCCATGCGGATAGAATCATTCGTCTAGATTGGGGATTGTTTTTAATCTCATCTAAAATAAACTGTAGTTGATCAACACCGTTAAATTGACGCCATTGTGCTCCATATACAGGACCTAAATCACCGTACTTATTGGCAAAATTAGCATCTGTTTTAATTTTGTTTACATAGGCTTCCATCGATTCACCCTGATAATCAGAAGATCTTTTGAAAGCCTCATAAGGCCATTCATTCCATATACGAACATCATGGTCAACGAGATACTTGATGTTGGTATCTCCTCTAATAAACCATAATAGTTCATGGATAATCGACTTTAAGTGAACCTTTTTAGTTGTCAGAAGTGGAAAACCTTCACTTAAATCAAAACGCATCTGGTATCCAAAGACACTCTTCGTCCCAGTCTTTGTCCGATCCATCTTGAACGTTCCATGTTCCATGACGTGTCTACATAAATCGAGATAAGGTTTCATAAGAACCTCCTTTATTTCGCAAGTTCGTACAGTGCTTCCGTATAGATGATCGTAGCAAGTATTAAATCATCAATTTCAATATACTCGTTTTTTTGATGAATGTAGGTTGGTTTGCTTAAGAAGTGAGGACCAAAAGCAACCGAATTGGCCATCGCACGTGCGAATGTACCACCGCCGATATTGATTGGTTCTCCCTTGGTATCACCTGTGTGTTTTTGATAAACTTTCATCAACATCTTGACGAGATCTGATTTTGGATCTTTATAGAGCAGAAGTTGATGCTTATCAACTTCTACTTTTGCATGATAAGGCTTAAATGCACTTTTCAAACGTTCAACCACTTGATCAAAATCGACGTTATTGGGATATCTTAAATTGAGATGAAACTGATAGTTACCATCCTTTGTCAATAAGACACCGACATTATTGGTTAAATCTCCCATCTCTTCATCATGATATTGAATGCCTAGTTTATTGCCTAGATAATCATTTATAAGTAGTTTTTCATATGCATTGAGCATGTGAGATTCAGTTTGTTGTTCGATAAAGAAAGCTAATAGATAATCGATCGCATTTTCACCATATTGTGGTGTTGAACCGTGAGCACTCTTTCCATCAACTTTTAAATAGATAACGCCTTCTTTGAGTTCAGCAGAACCTTTGAGGTTATGTTTGGTTAAATACTGTTTGAATAATTTTACATAGTCCTTCACTGGTTTGATCTTCGCTTCTGCATAATCAGGTACCATATTGTCTCTAAAACCACCGGTAATTTCAACAACATCCTCGATATCCATTTGACCTTCAACAAAGATACGTGCAATACCTTTTTCAGCATAGATTAAAGGAAAATCAGCATCGGGAATAAATCCAGCAACCGGTGATTCTGGATAGACACTAAAATAGTGTCTCACACAACGCCAACCGGTTTCTTCATCATTACCTAGAATAAGTTTAATACGTTTTGATAGAGGAACTCCCAGTTCCTTCAATATTTTAAGAGCATAATATGCAGCAATCGTTGGACCTTTATCATCTTCTGTTCCACGACCATACATCTTTCCATCATGAATTTCTGCACCATAAGGTGGATATGTCCAATCATGACCAGCGGGTACAACATCCAAATGACCAATCATACCAACGAAATCCTTTTGATTACCATATTCAATATGTCCAGCATAACCTTCGAGGTTGACACATGAAAAGCCGTCTCTTTCTCCAAATGATAGCATTAAATCCAGCGCTTCCTTGGTACCTTCACCAAACGGTGCACCACTTCGATTTGGATCAAATGTTGTCAGTTCAGAATTGATTTGAATCAGTCTTTGTAAATCCTCAATCAGCTGTTCTTTTCGCTTTAAAACCTCATGTTTAAAATCAATTTTCATATTATCATCTCCTTTTTTCATTGTAACACAAAAAAAGACCGACTCCAATGTCGTCAGTCTTATTATGTGAAAATTAAGTTTGTCTTATCCGTTAATACGGATATTCCCGGTATCCACATCGATTTTAATCTGAATACTTCCATTTGTGGTCACGTGACGTGTACCTTGAGATATGCCATCAACTTTAATGTTACCTACGTCGGTTTTGAGGTCATAACTAAACATGCTTGTATCTTCAAATGTTAAGCGAACATCACCAGTATCTGATTCGATGTCATAAGAAGTTGCCATAGCTTCAGTGATAATGACATCACCTGTTGAAGATGTTATAACAAGTGCTCCTGTAAACGTCGAGTTCTCTAAGGTAATTCTACCCGTATCAACATCAATTGAGACCTGATCACCTATCACTCTAGTAAATGTCGTGTTACCTGTATCATCTGTTGATGTAATATCTTCTCCAGTAACATCGGTCAATGAGATATTTCCTGTATTATTGGATAAAGTAATCGATCCATCAGCTAATACATCTCTTAAGACAATATTACCCGTATCTGATTCAATTGAAACATCTTCTGTTTCAACGTTATTAACGTATGTATCACCGGTATCTGAAGTGATTGTGAGACTACCAACGATGATTGTTTCATCAAAGGATAATCTTGTATCTCCTGTATCGGTTCTTAGTTGATAATCAATGACCCATCCTTGTGGTATATAGAGATTAACCGTTCGAAGTTCCACCGGAACATATTTAAAGATTAAGAAGTTAAAGAAAATGTTTTTCTCTTTATGTGTCACCGAAAAGATTCCCTCAACTGTGTCATCAAATGTCCATGTATCTTTCGATTCATGTTTATAATAGGTCATACTAAATGTATCTTCTTCAACATAATGTACGATGATGTTTCTTGTATCTACATCGACATGAATCTCATTTAATGTCTGATCTGATGTTTCAGTCAACATTTCTCCATAAGCTTCTGTATCCGTAAAGAAACCTTTCAAATTCGCAGGATCAAGTCCCATAAAAAACGCGAGTACAGCCATAACAAGTCCAATTAAGATTACAACCCCTAATATTTTCATTAATACTTTCATTTTGATTCACCTCGTTTAGTAATTAATTTCGAAAACCAATAGATCAATTTTTTCCATATATAGATCATCATCTGATAGAGCCACAGAGATAGGATCACCATCATTGCAAAAACCATTAAACCAAATCCTAATACACCGATGAAGTTCGGAAGTGTAAGTCCTGCTTGGAACAGTTCAATGATATAGGTTCCAAAGCTAACAACCGCTGAGAATAACACTATCCATGCCGTAAAGATCATCGATACAACAAAGATTAATAATGAAATATATACAATGCCGAGCGGAATTAAAAACGGTGAACTCAAAAGAAATACGATAAGTTGTCGCGTGCTCTTTGAGACTTGTACATACGACTTATTGGGTCGTTTCATCAAGACTTCTGGTGTGATATCTTTCACGATTTTTTGGATATCATAATCCCTGACAATATCTTCAATCTTTTCGTTATTTGATAGACGGTCATTGATGATCTCTTCATAATAACTTAAAATATCTTGAACCTCGTTGTCGTAAAACTTGTTTTTTAGTCCGCGTTCTAATTCTTTCATCCATGTCTTCATATCTGCTTGCCTCATTTCGTCAAAATCTGGTAAATGATACGGATATCTTCCCACTCATGCAGAAATTCATCAATATGTTTTTTACCCTTTGATGTGATTTGATAATATTTGCGGTTACGTCCTTGGTAAAGGACATTGTAAGTATTTAATTCATCTGCTTTTTCTAGTCGCCTTAAGATGGGATAGAGTGTTGACTCACTGATTTCAATGTGTTCGGAAAGATCACTAACGATCTTATATCCATAGGAATCACCTTTGGTCAGGATAGCCAGTACAAAGATTTCTAAGACACCTTTTTTTACTTGTTCTCTCATAGTAGCACCTCTTATACTTGCTTTTCGATAGTATTATACATTGCATAGTATTGTTTGTCAATAAAAAAAGTTCATTTTTCTGAACTTTCTTCATCCTGCTTAATCTCAGCTTTGCTGCTCTGAGATAAATAGGTAATTCTTTCAGCAATAATATCGATCATCGTTAACCTTTTTTCCTCATTGAGTTCATATTTCCACGTCTGCAATCTCGCTTTGATAGCAACCATAACTCCTTTGGATGCATAAGATTCAATCGCTACAGCTAATCCTTCCCAGACGGTAATCCGAAAGAAATCCGTATCATAGTTACCATCCATATTTTTAAATGGACGCTGTACAGCTAGATTGATATAGGCTACTTTTCTACCATCATCGAGTGTTTTCATATCTGGATCTTGAGCGAGACGACCAATCAGTATCACTTGATTCAACATAATGTTCTCCTTTTTTCATTCAGTATAAAGATATGATTCTTTGGAATCAAATGAACAAACAAAAAATAAGACTTCATTTAAAGCCTTATTGTCTTGACTCGATAGAAAAAAAGAAAATTTATGAATGTTACGATTAAAGATATCTTTCAATCCTATCAAAAAAGCCTTATTCAGGCTTTCTTATAAATCAGTAAGGATTGTGGAGACACACTCATCTCATGAAAAGCATCTCTTACATCTTCTAGAGTAATCTCTTTTAAGATATCGACAACATCAAAGAGATTTGTTCCTAAATGATGATATTTGCCATAGAGATAAGCTTTATACTCGAGTTGATTGAGTGCATAGACGATCTGCCCCAAATAAACTTTCTGATAACGGGTAAATGCATCTTCGGTAAGTGCATCAATACCTTCTTTTGTCAAAAAATCAATGAGCAATCGTTTAAGGGTATAAATCTTTTTGGATTCAGCATACAAAATCAAGCTTTCTGCACGATTCTCAAATTGGGTTGACAAAGAAAAATTCATGTTGATCAATCCCTTTTCCAACAACATTTCATACATAGATGACGAATTTCCAAGTAATAGGTTTGTCATGATGGTCATCGTCATTTCTCGTTTGACCCTTTGTCTTGCTGTCATATGTTTAGGCTGCAGTTTGAATCCAATCATCAGCTTGTTAATTCCTAATTCTTTAGTAACAACACATTTTCTTGTACGCACGCGCTTGGGTTCTTTTGGATAAAGGGTTATGGGTTTCCAAGCCTTTTGAGGTGCATGATGTTCATAGTTCTTAAAATAGGTTTTGAGTGCTTTGATATCCACATGTCCTGCAATCACTATTAAACGGTTTGAAGGTTGATAGAAGGATTCATAGACATGATTGAGCACTTTTTCATCGATCTCTTGAATCGAATCCAATGTTCCTCCAATATCATAACGAATCGGATGATTGAAATAGAGCTGTTCCATCAGTTCATTATGCATGACCACATTGGGATCATCTAAATACATTTTTAACTCTTCACCAATAATATGTTTTTCACTCTCGACATTTTCCTTGTTAATAAAAGGTGTATCGATCATGTGCAATAAAAAGTCCAGTGCTTCCATGACGTTTTTCGTTGCATTAAACAGATAAGAAGTTTGGTTATATGAGGTCATCGCATTGGCATCGACACCCATTTTAGAAAACACTTGAAAAGCATCACCATCTGGCATAGCAAACACCTTATGTTCTAGAAAGTGCGCAGTACCATAAGGTGAGTCAAATATCGCATTATCTACTTTATATGAAAGGTTTAGAGCTCCATAGGGAATCGATAGTTCAACATAGGTTGAATAATAGGGATCATCTTTAGGTAATATATGTATTTGCATACCATTTTTTAGTTTGATAATATAGACATGTTCATTAAAATCGGGGTAGTCTTTTTGTATCATTTCGTTTCACCTTTAAGCACATAAATTGTAACCAGTGATAACATTTTTAGCGCTTGCCAAACATCTTCTTCACGAACACTTTCAATCGCATGTATTTTTTCCTCAATGGTTTCCTTGATATCAAATATATCCCTGATAAAAGCTCGTTTGGTCAAAACAGATTGATGATCAAGAGAACTCTTGAGTTGATGGATATAGTAGCTTTTCGCATCCCTTAATTCCTGTTCGGTGATTCCTTTTTCAATCACTTGATCGATTAACTCACGGATCGAAGTGATTGCAAAATCAAGTTGATTTAAATCAACTCCTGATGTAACAGTTAGGACACCTTTATGATAATCATACGCAGATCCAATATCATAACAGAGACCTTTTTCTTCTCTGATTACTTTGAAAAGTCTCGATTCAGGATAACCACCAATGATGGTTTCAGAAAGCAATGCTGCATCATATAACTTATCTTTTCTATAAATCGGAAAGTGATAACCCATGTGGATAATCGCTTGCTTCATATCGGTTAATTCGTGTTCAACGCGCAGTGACTTAGAACCTTCAAACGACGCTTTATAGGGCAAGTGAAACTTCTCGCTTGATCCCAATTTTTTTTGAATCAACTGAACTGTGGGTTCTTCGAGATGACCGTTGATAATCACATGTTTCACTTGTTTTTGAAATGCTTTTTGATAGTAGTTTTGTAGCTTGTTTAATGTCAGTTTTTTAATATCTGATAACGTTCCACTCATTGGATATCCATAGGAATCGTGTTCAAAAAAGAGTTTGCTAAATCGATATCTTGCATACGCTCTTTTTCGATCCTTGAGGGTTTCCCACTCTTCAATGAGCATCCGTTTTTCATCCATGAACACATCGCTGTTCAAAGGTCTATTCGGTGATAGTACCTCCTCAAATAGCGAAATTGCTTCATCAATCAACTTGGAATCTTTAAC
The DNA here is from genome assembly GCA_034005105.1 of Acholeplasmataceae bacterium. Classification (GTDB taxonomy): domain Bacteria; phylum Bacillota_I; class Bacilli_A; order Acholeplasmatales; family Acholeplasmataceae; genus Peloplasma. Next base: position 17,120 of record JAVEVJ010000020.1, read on the forward strand.
AATCTTAGGATCAACAATCGTCAAGACAATCGAAATAACGGACAGGTTTCCCATCCGTTCTGTTCTCGTGCTAAAATATGCACCATAGAGATGTTCCATCTTTTCATTCATCTGTTTTCGTGTGGGATATGATGTTGATGTAGCAACCATTAGACGAGGTAAAAGATAGCGCATCGCGGTATTCATATGATCATCCAAATCGGTTAAATATAATGCTATTTGGATGGTCTTAAAATCATTTCTTAGTATAATCATTAGATACTATTCAAGGCGATTTCCATCATTTTTGTAAATGCTTCTTGACGTTCCTTAGAGGTTGTTGCTTCATGAGTGATGAGTGAATCTGAAACCGTTAAAATGCATGCAGCTTTTTTCTTTAATGCTTTGGCATTAGCGAAGAGTGCAAAGGATTCCATTTCAACAGCATCTGCACCATAGGTCTCATGAATTTTCTTAAAATCATCTGCATTCAAACGATAAAAAACATCGGATGAATGAATGCGTGATACATGCACCGGTATGTTTAATTTTTCGCTCGCTTTAATGATTCGATTAAAGGTTGATTTAGAACCTGCTAATATTTTTCTTGAACTGATACCCATTGTTTTCGCATAACTCGATTCACTGTAAGCGTCCTTAGCTAAGATGACATCATAGAGATGTAAGTCTTTGCTATAGGCACCACATGAACCAATACGGATAATGGTTTCAACATCATAAAATTTGAAGAGTTCAAAAGAGTAGATACCAATGGAAGGCATTCCCATACCTGAACCCATAACCGTGATCTTTTTCTTGTTATAATAACCGGTATATCCTAACATGTTGCGCACAGTATTGACTTCAACAACTTTCGTTAAAAAAGTCTCAGCAATATATTTAGCTCTGAGGGGATCTCCTGGCATTAAAACTGTTTTTGCGATTAAACTCTTGTCCTGACACTCAATATGAGGCGTTGGAATCATCATTATCTCTCCTTTGATTTATGATATCTATACCATTGGATGTACCAATGCGTGTGGCTCCTGCTTCAATCATTTTTAATGCATCTTCATAGGTTCGTACACCACCGCTAGCTTTAACTTGAGCGTGGTTGCCCACAGCCTCTTTCATCAATTTGACATCTTCTATTTTAGCACCTGATGTTCCAAAGCCAGTGGATGTTTTAACAAAACTTGCTCCTGCTTGAACAGCTAACTTAGATCCTCTTTTGATTTCTTCAGGTGTCAAGTAACACGTTTCAAGAATCACCTTGACAACACGTCCCTTTGCTTCATTGACAACCCCTTTGATCTCTTCTACAATCAGGTGATCGTTTTTGGAACGAAGCGCATGAACATTAATCACCATATCGAGTTCATCAGCACCATCTTCAACTGCAACCTTCGCTTCAAATGCTTTAACTTCTTTTTGATGTGTACCGTGTGGAAATCCAATAACTGTGCACACCAAAACATCTGATTCTTTGAGTTGTTCTTTAACATATTTAACCCAAATAGGATTGACACAAACACTCTTAAAATCATAGGTCTTTGCTTCAAGAACCAGTTTGTCAATCTGCTGTTGGTCGACGTTTGCACCGAGTTTGGTATGATCAATCATTTTATTTAGCTTCATGATTTTTTCTCCTTTTTCATGTATGAAGACATAAGATGCATTTTCATGCGTCTAGTCGAGTAATTTCTTGATCGATTCTTTTTGGAAGGTATGTGTAACTTTCATAAACTTTGTTTTTTTCATCACTTTAAACACTTTGCCAGAAGTCTTCTTTGGAATCACCTTTGTACCTTTGATAAATCCTGGAACATCGATAACATACTTATCGATGAGTGGATAGAGTTCTTCATAGCTGATCACTTTGATCTCGTTGGCTAAACGATAGAAAACATAATCTAAGTGAGGCGGAAAAACGGTGAGTGTGTGTTCCTTCCATTCGATACCAACAACAAGTTGTTTTTTCTCAGTCAACAAAAAGTGATACTTTGGAACATATGTTTCCAATTCTTTATAGTACTTTTGAAGTTCACCTAAATCATCTAAATAGCGCAGGATGCTTCCAAGTTTTTCCTTTGATAGTTGATGATAATCGCTCAGCAACACAGGATTTTTTGTGACGTATGCATTTTTAACCATATCAAACACTTTGAGAACCACTTCCATTTTAAAGGGTAGAACATCCTCAAACATTTCATTATAGATATGGAAATCAAAGCGATCACAAACCTTTTTAACCATTTCAAATAGGTGTTTAGCCAAATAGTCAGGCGTTAAAATAGGCATCTCTAAATGAAAATTTAAATCGAGAAATTTTGGCGAGAGTCGATAGATATCTGGAACTTGTGATTTCGGTGTAATCATAAAGAGTGAATCATGCTGTAAGCGTGGGTGTGTGTAATTAAATCTAACACTTTTTTCATCCATTTCGACATGAATGCCCTCAATCGATTCAAAAAATGCAATCAATTGTTCCAAATCAATCTTGCGTGTTTTCTCTTTAAAAAAGTGTATATTAAACAAAGCCATATCGTCACCCCATTCACTATCAGTTTATCACGAAGACGATGAATCGTCTAAGATTTGTTTCATCCATTTGATATCAGTTTGATCAACAAGTATCGGCGTTATTGAAATATATCCCTCATCAAAAGCTGCTACATCACTATCTTCATCCTCTTGATAACTGATGATCGAACTCTTGATATGATAAATATCTGGTCTTTCACTTTTAACAAATTCAGCATGCTGCAGTCTCGATCCCATCTTGGTGATTTTAACACCTTTAGGTCGTGTAAATGTTTCTCTTGGAAAGTTGATATTCAGTATGCCTGGACCCTCATAAAGTTTAGCTTCTAGAATTTCATCCATCAGTTTGATGGTTTCATCATAGAGATAGGGTAATTTCGTGTTATGTGCCGAGATAGCCATAGCATCCACACCCAACACCTTGGCTTCAATTGCAGCTGCCACCGTCCCCGAATAAAGGATATCTCTAGCAATGTTTTGTCCATAATTAATGCCAGATACCACCAGATCAAAGTCTACATTAAAAACCTTGAGACCCAAACGTGTTGCATCTGCAGGTGTTCCATCCACAACCAGTGTTGCCATCGAACCAAAAAGGGGTTCAGTGAGAAACGTTTCAATGCGATTACGAATCGTTATGGCATGACTTTTAGCACTTTGATGATCCTTCGGTGCTGCAACATAGACATGCCCAAACGGGGATAATGCGCGAACCAATAGTTGAAGCCCTTCTGCCTGATACCCATCATCATTGACGACTAATATATTCATTATTTTCCTCCTAGCACGTGATGACAACGATCACACAGTCCATTTTCATGAACATGTTTAACAACATTCCAACAACGATCACATGTGATTCCTTCAGCTGGTTTAATTTCAACCTTAAGTTGATCACCAACACTGAGATCAACAAAGGAAACCATGAGTACCTGATGGAGTTTCATATCCAATTTTTTGATCGCTTGATGCATTTCTTCTGTAACCTGAAGGGTGAGGTGTGCCTGTAATGATTTTCCGATGATCTTTTGTTCACGCGCATCCTCAAGCTTCTTAAGAATCATTTCTCTCATATCCATAAATGTTTGAAATGCTTGCATCAATGCTTCATCTGTTCTATTTGATAAACCTGGCATATTTTCCAAATAGACATCCTCTTCATGTTGAAAGGGCAAAAGCTGGTAAGCTTCAGATGTTGTATGCGGAATGATAGGTGTCAATAATTTGAGCATACCTAATGTCATATCGTAGATGGTTGACTGAACCGATCTTCGGTCAAAATCATCTTCTTTTTCAATATAGAGGATATCTTTGGTGTAATCGAGATAGAATGCGGATAGGTCGTTTGTCATAAAGGGGACGACGTAGCGATAGACACGATCAAACGCATAATTTTCATACGCATCGATAACATCTCTTACGAGTTGATAATACTTTAAGGTCATTACCCGGTTGATCATACCTCTCATCGAATACCCAATATAGTCTTTTTCTGGATCGAATCCATTTAAGTTACCCAACATAAAACGGAACGTATTTCTAATCTTACGATAACCTTCACTAATCTGCGTCATCATCTCGTTGGAGATGCGTACATCCGATTGATAGTCCACGGTAGCAACCCATAAACGTAAGATATCAGCACCTTGTTGTTTCATAACAACTAAGGGATCTACCGTGTTACCAAGTGACTTACTCATCTTTCTTCCTTGACCATCTAGGACAAATCCATGTGAAACAACCTTGCGATAGGGTGCTTGATTAAATGCTGCAACACCGGTGATAAGTGATGAATTAAACCATCCGCGATATTGGTCAGAACCTTCAAAATAGAGATCTGCTGGATAGGGAAGTCCTCTTGACTGCAAAACGGAATGTGATGTTCCTGAGTCAAACCATACATCCATGATATCTGTTTCTTTTTTAAAGATACCGTTTGGTGAACCTTTATGTTTGTAATTTTTAGGTAGTAAATCGATAGCTTCTCTTTCATACCAGATATCTGAACCCTCTTGTTCAAAAAGCTTAGCAATGTGCTTTAAGATGTCTGGATCCAAGATAGCTTCACCGTTTTCAGCATAAAAGACAGGGATGGGTACACCCCATGCACGCTGACGTGAAATACACCAATCTTCACGACCTGTAATCATATTAGAGATTCTAACTTCACCCCATACGGGTAACCAACTTGCGCGTTTAACCTCATCTAATAATTCTTCCTTAAGCTGTTCGATCGATGCAAACCACTGAGGTGTCGCACGAAAGATGACAGGCTTTTTGGTACGCCAGTCATGTGGATATGAATGGGTAAACTTTTCTTTGAAAAGCAATACCTTTTGATCTTCTAATGCTTCAACAATTTTTTCATTTGCTACTTCGTAGTAAAGTCCTTCAAAAGGTCCTGCTTCCTTCATCATGAATCCGCGATCATCAACGGGACACAAGATATCTAATTGATAACTTTTACCCACGCGATAGTCATCTTCA
>JAVEVJ010000021.1:0-22006 GCA_034005105.1 Acholeplasmataceae bacterium
ACAATTTTGGATCTTCTTTTGCTATTGAAAGTTCTGTAACATCATCAAGTGTCACATAATTATAAGTATCTTTAAATAAGTACTTAAGTGTCGTTGTCTTTCCAACCTGTCTTGGTCCTGTAATCAACAGGACCTTAAACATATCTTTAGCTTCTATTATCTTCTTTTCTATATGTCTTTGATAGTACATGACCTCACCTCTTTCGTAATTATTGGATTTCAATTCCATTTTAGACGATATTTATCCTTTTGTCAATATCACATCACTTGATTTGTTTTTAAAACTATTTGCTATATAAATGAAAAAACAGCCAATAAATAGCCGTTCTAAATTCGAGTGTGTTGGTTAACCTATTTTGATACGCCAGCGCACCCCTAGTGTTTTTTACGCACCCTTGATGAATTTTACGCAGCCCCAAAATTGATGGCTTTGTTAAGCTATTTATAAATCTAACTTGTAAATTTTTTGTCTTTCCATTCCTTCATAATAAAAAATATAATCTATTGGTGGTACTACTACTTCAATAAAGTTTGCTCCAAGATTTTCTATAATTTTCGAACTTGCATTATTAGATTCATCACAACTTAGATATAAATAGTTCATCTCATGAAATTCAGCAATTTGCAAAACTAACTTTGAGGCTAACAATGAATATTTAAAACCTCTATATTCTTCATATATTTCAAATCCAATATTGCCATTATAATAAGAATGTTTATTGTGACCTATTCTTATGCTAATTTTTCCTATTTCAGTATCTATTTCTTTTAACATTATTGCGTAGTAGTAATAAGGAATTACATTTTCGTCACCCATGTTTTTTTCAATTATTAATAATTTTATTTTATCATTTTCAAGAAAGTTAAAATTCTCATTAAAATTCACTTTTTAATACCTCATTAATTATTTTTATAATATCTTAATTCAACCATGCCTATTGAAGATTCAATAAATTTTCAAACTCTTTAATTTTACCTATAATCTGAGCAAAAGTTGGTTTATATCCATACAGCATACTTTGCATGTCATCATAATCCTTAGAAAGTTTAACTAATGTTTCATCACTTGGTATTAATTTAAATGTCCCTTGTTTTGCATCTTCAAAATTGGCCCAATTTGTTGGATAAAACTTAATATTAAAATCAACAACATCTTTCAATAATTCGAAGTCATTTAATGCTTCATCTTTTATGTTAGATTGAATCATTTTGTATACATCATAATAATGTCTTGAATATCTGTGAGGTGTTTTACCGTTTGTTCTATTTGCTTCTTTATGAAGGATAACTATTTTTTCCCAAAAAGTTCTTTTTGCTTGTGTTGTAAGCACTTTGAACTCTAATTTATTAAAAAAGTTAGAATAATGTTCTGCTACAAACGATTTAATATTTAGTTCTTCAAAAGGGGTCCATGATGCAAGCGCTCCTACTTCTAATCTTATTTCTTGCAGCAATGTTGGATCTTGATATATTTGAGGATACTTGAAGCTAATTGAAGCGTCTTCTTCATTAAAAATAAATTCATGTGGATGTGTTAATTCAAGACTGATATCTTGTTTAACCCTGTTATAAAAATCATTTCTTAAAAACACATATGATTTACTCAACAAATTTTTGTTAAATTCATCCTGTTTGTTTTTACTTCTTGCTTTGTTGAATTCTGTTTCCGACACATCCAAAGCTTTTAAATTTAATACAACATCAATATCTTCAGAAAATCTTTCAATCAAATTGTATCCCTTAGATAAACTGGTTCCACCTTTAAATTCTAACAAATGTCTATACTCAAAACGATTGAACAGGTACTCCAACATATAACTTACCCAAAAATCCTTTTCAACCATAGATGGTGGAAGCTTCATTTTATCAGCAGTTAGTCTTACTAATTCATTAATTTCATTTAGCTTTAAATTGATTACTTTTAACATATGTTTATCTCCTTTTTATTTTGCCACAACTGTTTCTAGTACTGTTCTTACCCACCTTGTAATATACTTTGTATCATTTAATATTTGTTTTTCTTCTTTATCAGTTAACTTTGTTTTTATTATTTCAATATGATTACTAGTAACATTCGTTTCGCCAAGAGCTCTAATAGCTGAAATAATTAGTGCTGTTTTATAAGGAATGTCATTCAAATCTTTGTTTGCTCGGTGCATATAATTAATATTATAGCCACCAATTTCATAAGATCTATATGGTCCATCGCTTAAGTATTCATAAGTGACAGGAACTTGATTTGATAGACCCAAAATATTTAAAGCAGTTTGTCCAAAAGGAATAATTTTCCATCCATAATTTCTAGCAATAGCATTTGCAACCTTATCTATATCAAAAGGAATTAACTCATTTGTTAATTTACTGTATTCTGGTTTTATATATAATCCATGACTGATCCGATTAATAAAACTTCTTTTGGTTAAAAGGGATAGGTTTTTTCTTATAACTTCATTGTTTGCAATGTTTGCAAAATCAGAGGCAATAAAAACACTCCCTGGATCGCTTTGATTAATTACATTTTTAATTTTTTCAAGATTATTGATCGTCTCCATAAGGTCACCACCGTTCACATATATTATACATTATTTGTGAACAAAATCAAGAGTTTTATAGATAACACTTAAATAAATGTTGTTTTTTATAATATTTTCTATTTTAAAATAGTGTTATTGAGCCCACCGTAGCCCGCATCCGCGACCGGATATTCGGGGTATTGTCCATAGCGGTTGTGATATCCCTTTAAAAACGGGATGAGTGTCTGATAGTCATTCCGATCCTGAAAGATATCGAGGTGGAGAACGTATTCATTAGATACACCAATCTGCACGTTGTATCCCGCCTTGAGTTGACCGTTCCTCATGTGGTCTTCTTTCATGTGCATAAAGGTCGCGTCATGATCCGTTCTTGCACAGGAGTTTCTATCGGGTCCAATGATATCGATATACTCATGGTATTCATTTAGCTTCGCATAATACTCAGAGATCATTTCATAATCCCTTTGTAAGGCTGTTTTTCTAGTCCCTTTCCCATAAACAAATGAAGCCTCTGTCTGCTCAACCTCTTTCGTTAGGAAGTCCAAGATGCGTTTTAGATAATCTGAGTCATAGGTTTCATACGTAGGAAAAAAGATGCCCATATCAACGTAATGTTCGTTGAGCTTCTTGATGTGCTTGGTTATCTTTATGTAAAGTTTGTCTCTAAATTTTTCGATCGAACCCTTCCAGACGAACGTGTACTTGTTCGCGTTGGCTTCTATCTTTGTCCCATCGATAAAAAGGTTATCGGTATCTATTTTCTCTGTTTCGATGATGTACTGATTGAGATCATAGAAGATGTTTTCTATCTGATCTTTTAAACGATGCTTCATGAACTCGCTGATCGTTTGGTGCGAGGGCTTAAACTCATCGGTCAACCACATGATTCTGATGTCGTTTTGTGCGGCCTTCGCCATATCTCTTAAACTGGTGATGTTTTCCATCTGACAAAACAGGATCAATTTGAGCATGTTGACTGGATTATAGCCGATTCTACCCAACTTGGGTTCAGCTTCGACGTATTGATTTAGATCGATCCTCCGGAATACTTCGTCAAATGTTCGTGCTTCACTATCAAAGGGTATCTTTATGTCAAATGATAGTGGTAATTTTAACTGTTTTGGGTTAAAATAGACCTGGTTTAATTGTGTACTAGTCATACTTCAATTATACCAAAAAACCACCCTGGCTTCCAGAGTGGTTTTTTTGTTATCAGGACTGAAACTATTTTATTTCGTTACAGCCCCATTTCATTTTTCTTTTTTATCTTTTAGTTCTTTAGATTAGGTTTCTATTAAAAACAAAGGACACATCATCGACTTGATTTCTTATTTCCTTTGAAATAGAAAAGATGAGTTGTCCAGCTGAAATAGCCTCTCCAGCTGAATAGGGTGGTTTGTAAATATGAAGTAACAGTTTATTATTTGAAACTTCAGCTTGTGTTAAAATGCGAAAGAGATTGGTATTTGAGCTCTCAAATCGTTTTAAGTATAAAATAGAATCTTCAAAAAAGGATGCTTCCAACTCTAAATCAACATTGAGAGCTACATAGGTTTCATAGTCTTCAATAAACCCGTCATTAATGGCCTCATCAACAACTGTTGGTCTGTTAGAATAAAGCAGTTTAACATCTTCAATTTCCGGTAGGACTTCAATGGTAAATGATTTCATAAAACCATTATATAAAACATAGATGGTGTGGGTTCCGACTATATTTGTATCAACAGGTGTCTTATAGTAATATCTTCCTGGATGAAGATAATCATTTTCATCTGTTTTAATATAGATTTCTAAATCCCAAAAATTGAGTTCATCGCCTCGAAGATAAATCCGTTGCCCAGGAAGATATAATCCCATTTCCTGATAATTTTGATTGGGCCATGGATTGAGTGTGTTATGAAAAGGAACGTCTCTTCTAAACCCATCTAAATGAGTGATATGGAAGTGTTGAATGACTCGATTAACTGGAGTCAGAATCGTTTGATCAACACTTAGGATGAGTGTGTAATATCTTTCATCTGATGTTACAACATTACTTGCTAATTCCCCGTTAATCGCAACCTCGAGCGTTGTTTCATTTAAATAAAAGACTGAATCAACTCCATAAACTATTAAACTGCCGCTTCGGTATCCACCCACAATAATGAGTGTTTTTGTATCAAAGAAGTTTGGTTCTATGGTAATCGGAAGTTCTTCATAAAGGGTCGCAAGCTGTTCATTGCTATCGATAATGAGTGTTCCATTGATGTATGATTCATCCATAGATACATAGAGTTCTTCATAATCAAGTAGATCAAAATGGATTTCTGTTTGATCGTATTTATCTGTAATCGTAATCAGTTCTTCTTTCGTTAATACATCTGAGACTTTAATTTCTTCTGCAAGTGAATATAGTTCAAGATAAATTTCTGGTGTATAGCTTAAACTCTCGACTATTTTCGGATAATCTTTAACTAGGCTGTCTTTATTTTTGTATGTAATAACAATTGAATTGGTAAACGTATAACTCTTTAGTTCATCATAAGACCATGATTTCTTTTTATGATAATCATCTTTCCAATCATCGATGGTGCTTTCCTGGTAGAAAAAAAGCATGCGGACGGTTGCGTAAGTATGGTCTGGATTATCTTTATTTTTGTCAGGATCAGCGATACACGCAAATAAAAGAAATGATAGCATGATTAAAAATGTTGTTAAGAAGATTTTTCTCATAATTTCGTCCTTGTTTCTCGTAGAGTGATTGACCTTTCTTTTATTTTACCTTATATATTGTACATTTTATTTGAATTGTGATAAGTTACGCTAAATTAAAGATAAGATACAAAAAGTGTGTTTGTTTATACCATTCTAAAACATTGTCTTTGTTCATGTTTTTTTGTTTTGCCCTTAGATTAGAAAAAGATTTGACACCTAAGCATCAAATCTATTCATTCAATCTGTGCCACTCAACCTAATGTGATGCAAATGCGCACCCTTACCAAATTTTACGCACCCCTAAATTTAGGCTTTGTTAAGCCATCTTTAAAATTATTATTCTCCAATTTGCTTATTAATATTTTTATTTTTATCAAACCTATTTCTACTTTGTCTCTAAAATGCTTTTGTCTTATCATTTAATTTTATTCTTTTTTATCGGCTTTTTAAAAATATCATATTTCTTAGGGTCGAGTTCCCACCGATAATTAGGATCTTCTTTTCGTTTTTGTTGAAAAACTTTTCTAAACTCATTGGCTGTCAAAGTGTTAGCTCCACCTAAAAAATCCTCATCGATAAATGCTATTGGCGTGTGTTCCCACCCACATACTGGACAATAATCTCCAAAATGCTTCATTCGGTATTCTCCACAAATCGGACATAAAGCCTCATCCATATTCATCGCATTATATTTTTCTTCTGTTTTCATAATTATTCTTTAACCTTTCATATTCTTTTAAACTTGTTTTATAATAAGTCGCCACATTACCTTCTTTGGTAACCATTACTAATTCTTTTGTTTTTAAACTATATTTTGTTGTTAATCCCTTAGCATCTACGAAACTTATATGATTTTCTTTATCAACTTTATTTGCAAAAGCTATGCCCCTAGATCTATATTGATCATTGCTTAAATTCATTTCATTTTGGCCGTGCTTTATATAATGTTTTTCATAACCGCCTTGCAAATACATTTTGGAATATTCATATGAAATATTTTCATTGGGTTTCCCTCTTTTACCTCTACCATATAAGTTGCTTTTCCCTTTAGTTCCCATTTTGTTTCACCTCCTTCATTCTTGTTTCTTTATATGAAGGATACATATATAATTCAATATTATGGAGGTGAAACCAATTTCTTAAATCTTTAGGTAATGTTCCATAAATAATGACACCCTTTGGATCCACTATTTTAATTACATCTAAAATTACATTAAGCCAAACGTTTTGTTCTTCTATTGTTTTAATAAAACCATATGTACCAAATGCGATTAATGAACCCTTAGGTATGGCTTGTAAATAATCTTCTTTAGTCTCTTCTAATCCATATCTTATATTAGGTATTATACTAACTCCAGATTTACCAAAGAAATATGTGAGTGATAAATTATCGTTCATTTGGCTTTTTTGTTTTATTAGTGGCATATCCGTATGAACACTAAAATCAAGACCGATAATTCCTTTGCTTCTTTTAAACATTTCAATATATTTTTTTGGATTATTTTTTACTCTTTTAAAGTCCTCGTCACGACAATAAAAACAAATATAATACTCCTCAGGATTTTTAACTTCATTTATTTTATTAAATGGAACTATTTTATTTGGTGGTTCTTCTGCAATCATCCATTTTTCTAATAATGGATATTCTTCTTTGCTAACAAATTTTGCATTTTCAGTTAAAAATGCTTGAAAATTATCTTTTACTTCTTTCATGTATATATCACAATCCTTTCAACATTATTGTTTATTAAAATAGTCGACCGTGATATAATACAATTGTCCTATGGTTTATACCATGGTCTAGAACTGAGGTTGTTGCCGCAACTTTGGTTCTTTTTTATTCTTTCATATATTTATTTATTCTATAATTAGCAGCTTCGGTGCTAACTCCACACTTATTAGATAACTCTAATATATCTTTAATACTTTCTGTTTCCTCAAAAGGCATAATAATTTCACCCGCTAATGCCATCGCCTGCCATTCGGCAGTTGTTGCTAGGTTGGGTGTGCCTCTTCCGTGATTTTCAATAACTTCAACATTAAATTGATCAATTAATATAAAATGTGCTATTTCATGAGTAATACTCATTCTGTCCCTGCCGTATGAACTACTGTTAGGATTACATGCATTATTATAAACTGATTCTTTGATTCTAATTAACGGCCGATTAGTTAAAGTAGAATTTTTTGGTATGAAGTCAGCAAATATTTTTCTATCAAGTGAATTATCTGTAACTATCTCTACATCCAAATGAGGGAATTTATCCATTGTTACTTCTAGCATCATCGGCACATCAATAAATAACCCGCTAAAGCCAAGGTGTGATTTAAAAGCTTTTGCTATCATTCTTATTTGTTCCCTACTGATTGGCTGCTCGGTTATGTACATTTAATCACCATTACTTTCTAAAATCTCAAATATTTTCTTAATTTTTTCTTCATTTAACTCCTCAAAATTTCTCGCAAAAGAAATAGCAACATTAGCGCGATCATAATCATTACTCTCAATATCAATTCTTATTTGTTTTATTGATTCTAAAATTGAATTGTGCAATTCCTCTTTATCTTCTTCACTAAGATTATAACTTTTAATAATTATATCTTCCCATTCTAATGGTGCTGATTTCTTACCGTTTTCTACAGCTGATAGCATTGATGATGTAACTTCTAATATATCAGCCATATCTTTTAATATTAGATTATTGTCTATTCTTAACTTTCTTAAAAATCTTCCTAATCTACTAACCATTTTTATTCTCCTCCTTAAACAGATGAACTGTTCATCATCATTATAGCATTTTATAAAAAACTTGTCAACCCATAGGTTAATTAATTAACTTATAGGTTTTTTGATAAAATATACAACTTCAATTTCATGTAAGAATGTAGTTTATAAGGTGTCTTTCCAACAAAAACTCCATACATTTATTGAGTCTCTTACTTTTCTACTATTCCATTATAAAACTTAAACTTAATCCTTTTATCTCTATAAACCGTTGCACTTTCAACCATCAACATCCAAATGCTATCGTTCCAACATTTTAACTTATCATCTGATTTTTCAATGCTTTTTAGAAATGTTTTCATCCGGTAAGATTTAGCAAGGTTTAATCTTTTAGTATCGATGAGTTCATCTCTTTTGATTTTTAAGTCTTCATATTTGTTTTTTAGTTCTTTAGCCTTCTTTTCAAATTTATCTATACCTTTATTAGACTTTGAATTATCTTGTATGAGTTTGTTAATAGCATCCGATATTGTTACTAGTTCATTATTAACTTGTGTGATTTCTTTATCAATACCTTTAGTGTTTGTTATGAGTTTGATGACTGCTTTTAAATCACTTTCAATGCGTTTTTTGTCTTGCATTGTAATATTATAAGCTTCTAAGAACTGCTCTTTAATTTCTTTTTCATATAAATGCGGTGTTTTGCATCTGGCTTTGCCTTCGTTATACCGATGATTACACCTGTAAACATAACGTTCATATTTACTACCAGCATACCATTTCTTTCTGCCATAAAAACTACCACAATCACTACATACAAGTTTAGTTGAAAAGATATCGGTTGATGAGTAACTTGTTCTCATACTCCTTCTTCTTTCATGTTCAATTTGGACCAATTCCCACATACCTTTATCAATAATTGCTGGATGGCTATTTTCAACATAATATTGAGGAATTTGACCGATATTTTTGACAAGAGAGTGGTTAAGATAGTTATCCGTAAACTGCACTTCATTCAATTACTTACAAAGTAATCGTTAAAAGGTTATACAGAAACATTTTATTTTACCTGCAAATATACATTTTTTGCCTTTTTTATATATGAGAAAAATTACAGATGGAGATATCAACTCTTAATATACAAAAAAGGTTTGATACCTGAGGCGATTAGTAAATCGCTTTTGTATCAAACCATTTCATTCAATATGGTGCGGGTGACAGGATTTGAACCTGCACGCCATAGGCGCTAGATCCTAAGTCTAGTGCGTCTGCCAATTTCGCCACACCCGCGCAAATCGAATTATACCCTATTATACGCGGATGTGTCAATCGTTTTTAATGAATTCCTTTTTTTCGTTTGATAACAAACCAAAGAATTCCACCTAAGCATACAATGACACCCGATGAGATAGCGATGATTTCCCATGCAAAAGGTTCTTTTTCTACATTAACCAAGATGCGTGATGTCATTTCTTCTTCGTTTATCTTATAGGTCAGATACACATAATATTGACCTTCTTCATGTTGATGTTCATCATACTCACTAAAGGTGACAACGATATCTGTGGCTTGATAACCTGCTAAATTCAGTTGATTTCGAAGCCAGTCAATCATTTCACTTTCAGTCATTTGATCAGCTGTTGTTTTGTCTATGACAAAATCAGTTTGTTCATAGATAGGACTTCTGTTATCAATGACTTGGATATAGAGATCTTTAAGGGTTTCATTATTGCTTTGATCGCATGCTTTGACTTGGATGAGATATTGTCCTGGTTGTTTTGTCTGTTGATAGTCGTTATGAATGATATCGAGTGTAACATTCGTACCGTCGATTAAGTCGTTAGCACTGAATTTGGATAGAATTTCTAGATTCGTTAGTGGTGTGTCCGTAGCATAAAGATAGAGAAACGATGGTCCACTCACCGTAGGTCCATCACTATCGATGAGGTTGATTTCCACATCGAGTTGACTTTGATTATGCGCACTATCTTCGATTGAGAAGATAATGTGATAGGTCCCCAGTTCATTTGCTGACGTATAGTTGTCACTGATAATCTCAAGATCCGTTTCATCTAAAATATCTACATTATCGCTGATATTAATCTGCTCTTTAATCTGATCAATACTCCACTTGCTGACAAGTGAGATATCAAGAGGTCCTTCAATCCATAAGGTAGGTGGTGTTATATCAAAAATACTGACATCTAAATAATACCTTTTTCTGATGAGTTGATAACTCGTTTCAAATACCATTTGATAATGACCTGGTCTTTTATCACTTGTACTATATTCATCATAGATTAATGTCGATGTCAATGTGCTTCCATATGGATCTTTTGCGATGATGTAAGAATGAATCTCATCAAGTGTCGGTTGATTATCAAAATCAATGGGTAATACACCATAATAAGCTACGGGATCATCTTCGTCTAAAAAAGGGATGTATCCAGGAAAATCTTCGTAATCTCCTTCATAAATGATGATCTCAGAGGTTGGAGCAATACCAATCGGAAGACATAAAATATCAATATCTCCATCGATGGTTTGAAATGTGTAATAGGCACGTTCATTGATGATATCACGAATCGGTTTAACGTTGTAATAAGGCTCAGCATCCAATTCTTCAAATTCAAGTTCAACCTGATCGATGTTATCCCAATGATACCCTAAAAAGCTTTTGGACATAACTAATGTATAGGTTGCATTTTCTTTTAAATCGAGTGCTTCACTCATACGCGCATAATGGGCATATGAGGGATGATCTTTTAGCAATCTCAAATCAAGTTGATTAATCTTTTCAATGACATCCCCATCATATCCATAAGATGAAATGGGTGTTATCATTAAGAGTGCAAACAAAACAATCATAACAAATCTTTTTTTCATGTGATTATACCTCCTGACTTATACTACACCTTGAGGTATCATCTTTACTTGTATAAAAAAAGAGGATTTCTCCTCAAATCTACGATATGGCAGGGCTAGCTGGATTCGAACCAACGATCGAAGGGTCAGAGCCTTCTGCCTTACCGCTTGGCTATAGCCCTAGCTATATTGTGTATTTAAATAAAATGGCAGGCCCAGCTGGATTTGAACCAACGATGAGGGAGTCAAAGTCCCTTGCCTTACCCCTTGGCTATGGGCCTACCTATGTGGGGCGGCTGATGGGAGTTGAACCCACCAATGTCGGAGCCACAATCCGATGCGTTTACCGCTTCGCCACAGCCGCCGTGTGATAGCGCAATTACTATTATACAATAATATTTGTTTTTGTAAAGTGAAATTATGTAAAAAACCATTATTCATTGAATAATAAATCTTAATCTAGTAAACTATTCAAGAAGGATGTGACATATAATGCTCAAATGGATTTTACGCTTCTTTTATATCATGATTATCTCGGTAGCTACCCTCTATGTTTACGGTAGTGCAAACTACGGTAGACTTGAAGCATACTATGCCAAATACTTGGCAAATGACTTGGATAATGATACCACCTATTTGAATGGAATCAACACGTTGATGAACTTAGCCTACTATCAAGAAACACCCGTTTACCAGTTTCAATCAGATAGTGAAACACATCATTTAAAACTTTCGATTCACGCCATTGGTATCACCAATAAGGATGTTTACTATGATGGTCTAATGATCTTCGTCAATGAACTAGAGATTTATCAAGATGAAGCGCTGATTGAAAAGCCTATTTTGCAGATTACTGCGCATTTAAGTGATGCGACCTATAAATCAAACAATGAATTGATTAAATCCCCTTCCATTATCTATGATTCAACGAAGGAATTCCCTTATTCATATGCTCCAACACTGTTTTTAGTCTATGCACCAGATTATCTTCAAATACCCGATACAGAAACTTTTTCAACGATTGAACGCATCGATGTAAGTTATTCTGATGGTACAAAAGGTGAGGATGGTAAGTTTGTATTTGATACCAACTATCTTTTCACAGGATCAGACCATGTAATTGATGAGAATGCTTACAATAAAGTCAGTGATCTCAGCTTGGATGCATCAGATTTTAGATTGACTCAAACATATGGTGAGGAATTATCACAGGATGAAATTGAAACGCTCGGTTTGGTGACTGACCGTGGTTCTCTCAAAGAGTTCAATGGTGTTATCGTTAAAACCATGGCAATCTATACGTTGATTGTTTTAGCTTTAACCTATATTCTGTTCTTCCATAAAATGGTTGTTGAAAAAATAAAAGAAAAGAGATATTCCAAACAAATCGCTACATCTGAAGGTCCAACCGAAGAAGCAATTTTCCAAGATATCGAATACAAAGACGAAAATAAGAAATAGAAAATGGCACCTTTTAGGTGCCTTCTTCTTTAATAAATGTTTGTGGATAACGATTAACCACTCCAACAAGATAGTTATTTATCTAAACAAAAATGGGTTAATGATTGCTTTTTAACTTTTAACTATGCTATACTTATTTATGCGTTTGTAGGGGTATGGTGTCAACGGTAGCATAGCGGTCTCCAAAACCGTCGGTACGGGTTCGAATCCTGTTACCCCTGCCATTAAAAATCGACTTTAATCATCTTGATTAGAGTTTTTTTTATGCGATATCTATATCTTTAGTTTCAACGAGATTGTTGTTCCTCTTGAAATAGAACTTTTAAGATCAATCGAGCCATCATATTTCATTGAAATATGTTTGACGATAGCTAAACCTAATCCCGTTCCTCCATCCAGACGTCCTTTATCAACCCGATAAAATCTCTCAAAAACACGCTGTTGATGTTCTTCGGCAATTCCGACACCTTGGTCTTTTACAATAAATAGAACCATCTGTTGATCCTTCGATAAAGCGATGTCTACACGTTTTTTTGGATCACTGTACTTAATCGCATTTTCGATAAGGTTTTTAAAAACTTTTTGAAGATCAATCGGATCACATAAACCTGTGATATGTTGTGCCTTCACATGTAGATTCATCTCTTTACTATCTGCAAGTGGTTTGAGATGATCAATAACATCCATTAAGATACTATATAAATCAACTTCAATGTATGATTTTTCTTTAAGATTTTCCAAGCGTGATAACATCAGCATATCCTCAACGAGTGATGCCATCATCTCGGTTTGTTTAACGATTTCATGTGCGGTTGTTTGATGTTCATCTTGTTTTATAACACCATGTTCTATTAATTCAGCATAACCTCTAATCGCTGTTAATGGACTTTTGAGTTCATGTGATGCATGACTGAAAAAATCTTTTTTGATCTGCTCAATCGCTCGCTCTTGACTGACATCTTTGGTAAGTACTAAAACAGTGGCTTGTGTTTTATTCCTTCCTTCAGCATCAACATGAAATACCTTAACTTCAAGTGTTTTACTTTCGTGCTTCATATCAAAGATCCGATTCTGATGATCTTGATTGACTGAATGAATCACCTTTTTTAGATCGATATCTCTAATCATATAGTATGATGGTTTATCATACAGTTCTTCATTTAGATGAAATACTTCTTCAGCATCTTGATTATAGTATACAAGACGTTCTTCTTGGTCAAATAACAACACACCTTGTTTTAATTCATTTAGAATTTCTTTGAGCTGAATTTGATATGTCTCAATCGAATGAAGATGCTTGTCAGTTTCCAAATTGATTTGATTCATTTCATGGAGCAAGTCATTAATTTCGGGATAAGGACTTGTAAGTGCTATCGGTTGATACGCACCTTGTGATAACTTTTGAAGTCCTGTTTTGACTTTATCCCATGGTGCTAATAGATTTTGATTAATCTTTTTTAAACCAAGATAAAAAAGCAAACAAAGGACAATGGATACACCACCTAATATCCATAGGATGTTGCTATATAATTTCACTTGAGAAGCCATGGGAATAGCCACTCTTAAAATATTTCCATCGCTGAGCTCTGTTGCCATATAGATTAATTCAATACCTATCGTTTGTGATGTTCTTGTAGCAATTGTTCCCAAATGTTTGATTTCAGGTCGCTCACTTTTGTCTGTACCAATGATGTCATCGTGTGAATCAATGATGACGATACCCTGTTCATCTAGTATGGTTATGCGTCTACCTTCATCACTTTCATATGCTTCAATAAAGGAAGACGGACTACCTTCATAGTGCTCATATGAAAGTTCGACTTCTGATAGGACAAACGACACAAGTGTCTTGCTCTGTTGTTGCCAAAATGAATATAAACTGATGATAACTACGATAAAAAACACAAGAAATGTGCTGATTAAAAAGAAGATATTGTTTCGAATTAACACCTGTTTCATTTCAGTTGATAGCCAACACCACGAATAGTTTCTATGGTGCATTCAGCTTGATTTTCACTCAATTTAGAGCGAAGTGATTTTATGTGCATATCGAGTGTTCTGGTTTCTCCGATATAATCGGTTTCCCAAACTTCTTTAAAAATGTGATCTTTCGATACGACATCGATTTGATTCTTAATGAGTAACTTAAAGATGTCATATTCCTTATTCGTTAAATAAACCGATTGATGATTAATAAAAAGTGTGTGCTTTCGATCATCTAATTCAATATTCTTATAAATCCATTTTCGTTCATCGGATTGCTTTCTCAATTTGGCCTGTATACGTGATGTAAGTTCGAGAACACCGAAGGGTTTAGTCATATAATCATCGGCTCCTTTATCAAGAGCAATGACTTTATCCATTTCGCTTTGCAAAGCGGATACGACCATAATAGGTACATGTTCATCTTGCTTTCTAATCCATTTCAAAACATCCATCCCGGATTGATCTGGTAGCATTAAATCCAATAAGATGAGATCAGGTTTGTGTTGACTAAAGGCTTGCATAAAAGAGGTAGCATCTCTAAATCCTTTCCCATCTAATCCGGCGTGTTCAATTGTTTTTTCAATGACATATCCAATTGCTTGATCGTCTTCTACAAAGTAGATTGTTGCCATAATGCAACCTCCTAAAATAACAGTGTTTCCTTGTGTGTTCCCTTGACCATAAATATGATCCATTGTGCAATGTTTACTGCATGATCACCGACGCGCTCAAAGTACTTAGCAACCATTAAAATATAGATAGCTTCGTTGGGATCAATAGCTTCTTTTTTGAGTTCAGTAGTCATCTTGTTTATCAGCGTTTGAAATAGTTCATCAACCTCGTCATCTTCATCTATAACTTCACGTGCTAATGTCTCATCAACTCGTACAAGACTTTCAATACTTTTAAGTACCATCTGTTCAACGCGTTCTGCCATTTTGGATGTGATTGGCATGACACGTGGGTTTCTAGATTCAGTTAGATGCAATGTCATTTCAGCAACATCACTTGCATGATCTCCGATACGCTCAAGATCAGTGATCAGTTTAAGGATACCCGTCACCATACGTAAATCGGATGCTACAGGTTGTTCCTTCCAAATAATCCTGAGTGCTTTTTTTGCTATTTCCTCTTCATAGTGGTCGACATCTTCATCTTTCTTCATAACTTCTTCAGCGAGTTTAAAATCATTGGTCTTAAATGCTAGAAGTCCTTCGCGCAAATGTTTTAACGCTAGATCAGCCATGTGTGTTACTTCATTTTTAATCTCTTCCATCGATTGTAAGAGCGATTGTCTTAAGGTCATTTGTACGCCTCCATTATATCATATTACCCAAAGCGTCCTGTGATGTATTCTTCAGTCTTTTTGTTATTTGGTGTTGAAAACATATGTGCTGTATCACCATATTCAATCACTTCTCCCATTAAGAAGAAAATGGTTTTATCCGAGATACGTGCGGCTTGTTGCATATTGTGTGTCACAATAACGATTGTGTAGTTCTTTTTTAGTTCGATGATTAAATCTTCGATACGAGCAGTTGCTACAGGATCTAGTGCGGATGTCGGTTCATCCATTAAGATAACCTCGGGTTTCATCGCGATTGTTCGTGCAATACAAAGACGTTGTTGTTGACCTCCAGATAGTGATAATGCGGATTCCTTGAGACGATCTTTTACTTCGTCCCAAAGTGCAGCTTGTTTGAGTGATGCTTCAACTATTTCTTTTAACATGCGTTTATCCTTGATGCCTTGACATTTGGGTCCATACGTGATGTTATCATAGATGCTCATTGGAAAAGGATTCGGTTTTTGAAAAATCATACCTACACGTTTTCTAAGGTTGATTAAATCTGTTTTTTCCTGGTATATCCTTAAATTTCTAAAGGATACATCTCCTTCTATTTTACATGATTCAATGAGATCATTCATCCGATTAAGCGTTCTTAGAAAAGTCGATTTACCACATCCTGATGGTCCGATTAAAGCGGTGACTTCTTTTTCATATATTTTAACGGATATATCTGATAATGCTTTAACTTGATCATAGTATAGATTTAAATTATGAATATCGAAGATGGTATTTTTTTGATGAATCATA
This sequence comes from Acholeplasmataceae bacterium, assembly GCA_034005105.1. Lineage (GTDB taxonomy): Bacteria > Bacillota_I > Bacilli_A > Acholeplasmatales > Acholeplasmataceae > Peloplasma. The sequence goes on from JAVEVJ010000021.1 coordinate 16,364, forward strand.
TGATTGCTCCTTGCCTTTTCATGAATCTTTTAGTGATGAATTTAATGCTTATATTGAGAATAAGAACGAGGATGAGTATGATGAGTGCAATAGTGGTTGATAAGTCAATGTTTGCTGGTTCATCAGACATCATCGACCATATGTGAACAGCAAGGGATGTCGACTGTCCTGTGAGTTTTACATCATCTTTAATAGCTGTACCTATCGCAAACACGAGGGCTGCGCTTTCTCCAATGATGCGTCCAATAGCAAGAAGTGTTGCTGTGAGTATACCTTGCATCGCATTGGGTAGAATGATTCTAAAAGTCGTCTGTGTCTTACTAGCCCCAAGAGCTAATGAAGCAAACCTTAAATCATTGGGTACAACTTTCAAACTCTCTTCGGTCGTTCGAATGATGACAGGTAGTAGAATGACTGAAAGTGTTAGAGCACCTGATAAAATACTTCCCCCTGTCGCATGGGTGATATTCACTATGAATGGAACAAATACTGCGAGCCCCATCAATCCATAGATAATGGATGGTACCCCAGTGAGCGTTTCAATCAATGAGCGAATCCATTGAGTGATTCGATTGTTCTTTGCATATTCATTGAGATATATTGCTGCACCAACGCCCATGGGAAGTGCAATCATCAGGGTGAAAATAATGAGATAAAGTGTGGTTATGAGAGATCCTCTAATACCACCACCAGATGTAGTAAACTCTAATTCACGGATGTTGCTAGTTTGCTCGAGTTCCTCAATCATCAACTTTGCACCGTACCTTGAAAGAGATGAAGGCTTATCATTATATGCAATTCGAATAATCGAATAGTTGACATCCAGTTTCAGTTCATCTTCATTCACACCTTTATTGATCATACTTTGAAAAGGTGAGTCTTCATGGACATCATAAACACTGACGATAGTTTTACCTAAAAGATCTATCTCATCAGTCAGTGCTAATCCCCACTGATTCGAGTAGTAGACATCCTCTGGATAATCCTTCGTGTTTTCACATAAACAAAGATTATCTTCATCTATTTCTGCAATATAATTTACGGCTAAATAGTTATTTGTGATCAGATCTAAGTTGAGCAGTCGTACGCCTTTTGATAGAACAAAAAAGAGAATTAAAGATAAAATGAACAGTGAGAATAAGGCGGAACCATATGTCACTATCTGAAGGATTATATCGTTTATTCTTCGTTTATTTGACATAAACGTTTCCTACCCTTTTTTTAATGAAATTAAGTGTGAAGTTTGTTATAAGTATAACGACCATGAGGACAATGCCCACTGAAAAGCGAATATCATAATCGAGTCCTGCTGATTCTTTCATGCCCTCGAGCATTGTGGTTGTTAGGGTAGAGGTTGTATCAAGCAAGTGAAAAGATAAACCAGATCTTCTTCCTCCAGCGACAAGTGAAATGGCTGTTGCTTCTCCAAGAGCTCTACCTACACCTAAAATAGCTGATGTGAAAATACCTGATTTAGCTGCTGCCAAAACAACTTTAAAGTTAGTCTGTGTTGGACTAGCACCAAGTGCAAGGGAACCTTGGATGAGTGTTTGATCCACAGAACGAATCGCTACTTCGGATACCGTTGTTATGGTAGGTATTGTCATCAGTGACAAAATAATCACGGATGCTAATACTGAACTTCCACCTTTTGACTGATAGCCCATAAGAGCAGACATATCATAGATTACTTTTAGGATCACACCAGCGCCAAATAAACCATAGATAATCGAAGGAATCGAGGCAAGCATTTCAATCACTGTACGTAAGATCTCTGCTAGTTTTTTTGGAGCGATTTTCGCAATAAATAGTGCAGTTAAAACACCGATTGGAAAAGATAACAGTAGTGATAGAAATACGACATAGAGTGTCTGTATAATGATAAAACCAACACTGTAGAGGTTGGACTGAAATGTTGGACCTATCAACCAAACATTACCCGTTAAAAAATGGAGAATTGGAACAGAACCGAGTCCACCATTATCTGTGATAAAGGGGGAAATTCCCTTGACGAGAATAACCCCTGCAATAATGAATATGAATGAAGCTGATAACCATGCAAAGAACTGTAATACGCTTTTGACTGTGTGATCAACTAAATTTAAACGACGTCTCTTTTTGATGTCAACCAACATACGCAATCACTCCTTTCAGAACATAAGGGACAACTGTCCCTTTTATTTAGTCGAGCGATGTGACATCAGACCAAGTTGTATACGTTCCTTCATAGATTTTTTTAAGTGTATCCGCGGTCATGTTTGTTATCGGATTATTTGTATGTACAATCACGACAATCGCATCCCATGCTAATTGACCATACTGCGATTCATCTGCGTTACTGAGTTCGCTAGTCGTAAATACTCTCGATGCAAAACCAACGTCCTTACCTACCGTTTGATCTTTGGTATCACCGTTTGTTCTCTTCCAACCATCACCAGAACCTGTATGATCATGTTCTGCTACAAAATCACCTGCTTTCGCTGAAAAGGCTTGTGTTAAAGCTTCAGCTACTTTTTGTATCGAATCCGATCCTCCAAAGCGAACCGTAAGACTCGAGTTGTCCTGTGATGTTATCGGATGATTTGCCTTTATCGAATCCCATGTCGTTGTCGTTGACAGAGCAATTGCTCCTGCGTTGTTAATAATATCAGCTGCATCTGTTGTTCCTAAAAATGCTACAAATGCTTTAACTAAAGCTTCAACTTCAGTCGAAGGAAAATCTCCATCTGCACGTATCATCCAATTAAACGGTCTTTTTAAACCATAGGTATTATTCATTACATTCGCCTCTGATGGTGCAACACCTTCAAATGATAGTCCTTTAACTTCATCGTTGACTGATGAAAGTGAGACATAACCAATGCCATAGTGATCGATGGTCATCGCATTAAGAATTGCTGTATTATCTTTGATAACAAACCCTTCTACTAAAACGTCATCACTTTTAGCTGCTTCTTGAAATCCGATACCATTCATAAATCCATCACGTGTGCCAGATGTGGTATCTCTAGTGTAGATTGTGATGTTGCTTTTCTCATCAAATGTATCTTGACTATCTTTTGTGCAAGCAGTTAAAACGACAAGCAGCATCAACATGATAACAAACCCTATTTTCTTCATAAATATCTCCTTTTTCATTTCTTTCATCCTCATTATATGAAAAGAATCATTTTGCTGAAACCAGAAAAAGGTAAGTGGTTTGTAAATGTTGCGTAAAAAAAAGAGATGATTTCATCTCCTCGATTAAGTAAGTTATTTTGTCATCTTTTTACTCATATTTCGATAAGCAAAATAGAGTAATAAAACACTGATTAAAAAGCTACCTATCATTAAGTATATCATGGGGACATCCATGCCAAATATACCAACTTCTCTAGTTCCATAGAATTCACTGACACTTTCCCTAGCTTGAGTAGGTAAAAGCGCATATGGTCCTTTTAACATGACTTGTTTTAATAAGATTGTCATATGTGTAAATGGAACAATCGAGGATACATAGACCATGGATTTGGGTAGAATACTCAGTGGCATATAAATACCGCTTATAAAACCAACAAATGTTCCAAGTATACCCGATAGTGCACCAAAGGCATTGACCGATTTAAGAATCGTTGTTATAAAGATCATGATGCTTGCTGAGATAAAGGTATAGAAAACAAGTAAACCAGAAACACTTAAAATTGTGATAAAGTTATACCAATAACCTGATGTAGCACCTACATAAATCACAGTCAATAACCACATCAGCAAGGTAAGAACTGATGTCAACATAATCGATGTTAAATAATAAGATAAAATAATCTTATATCGCTTAATAGGTGTTACTAAAAAAGCATCAATTCGTTTAAACTGAAGATCGGTGATGATATTTCCCATCACACCAAGTGCGAGTGACATCGTGTTGATGACAAGAACACCACCCATGATTACACTGATGGATAAATAGGTTTTTACCTCATCGGTCAACATATCTAGACCTTGTGTGTACTGTCTACCAATGAATAGAAAGTAAAGGGCAAGTAAGATAATAACTGATAGAAATGAAAAGAATACAGCAGCTTTATCTCTTAAAAAAGCGAGGGTATTACGTTTGACTAAACTGACTAAATCATACATGATTTTCCCCTCCAATCACTTCAATAAACACATCATCCATCGAACCCTTAATCATTTCAAACTGTTGAATATTCTTTTTGATTTCTAAAATGATTTCGATCGCTTCTTTCGAATCTTGAACGGGAATAATGAACTGATCAGCAATCTTCTGATAATTCATTTGGTTGGCGTTTAGGTAACTAATCATCTCTTGTTTGTCAACTGCAACAATCTTTAATCTGTCGTGCGAGTATTTATCTTTAAGTTGTGCTGGTGTGCCTTCAGCTACGATTTTTCCCTTATGAATAATAACGACATGATCGGCATTAGCAGCTTCTTCCATATAGTGTGTTGTTAGAAAGATTGTCATCCCTTTGTTTCGCTGTAAATCTTCAATCACTTTCCACACGACTTGTCTAGTTTCAGGATCTAAACCAGTGGTTGGTTCATCTAAAAGTAAAATTTCTGGATTAGAAAAGAGTGCTCGTGCAATTTCAGCTCTTCTCTTTTGTCCACCTGATAGTGTCTTAAAACGTTGATTTTCGAATTCATGTAGATTGAGATATTGAGCTAGTTCCTGATATCTTTTTTTAACCGCTTCTTTATCGTTTAAATAAAGTGCACCTCGATAGACTAAATTCTCTTTGACCGTTAGATCATCATCTAATACATTACCTTGAAAGACAACTCCAATTTTAGAACGAAAATAATCATCGTCGGTCTGATCATTTAAATAAACTTTTCCAGAATCTGCGTCAAGTAATGTTGTCATAACATTGATTGTTGTTGATTTCCCTGCACCGTTCGGTCCAAGAAATGCAAAAAGACTTCCTCGTCTTACGAGAAAGGAAATGTCATAGACAGCCTTAATGTCACCATAGCTTTTGGCTAAGTGTTCTACTTTGATGATTGCATCCATGTGCTTCCCTCCTAATCGACTATCCAACAGGAGTATAGCATAGGATGAAGTATTTTTGAAGTGTTTTATTCATTTTATATGCTACGTAGAACAGTTTGTTAATGCAATAAGAAGGATAGCAGCATATAAAATAATTGCGCTGATTGGCGTCAACACGATACCTACGATTGTCCGAACGACATTAATCGATAGCAGTTTTTTGCGTATTTTTGAAACATAATAGATGAGCGAGCCAAAACCGAAGATAAAATGAGCGATATGATAATACAAAAATGTAGTAGCAAAACCAAGCAGAAATAAAGGTGCTTGAGTAACCATTTTGGCAGAAATGTAGCCGATGACAAATAAGAGACCGCTTGCAATAACCATCAGGATTGAAATAAGGAAAAAAATCCGTTGAACCTTATGAGCTTTTGTGTTAACATGAGATTGCGTCATTTAATCACATCCTTTCTTTCATTATAATTTACTTTGAACTTCAATGTGTAAAAAATGATAAAAAAAGAGGATTGATTGCATCAGGAGATTGAGTTATGATTCTAGAAAAAGTCAAAAGAGATTATAGTTACAGCATCTTAATGTTTTTATGGTTAGAGTTCATTTTTGTTCTCTCAGCTTTTTTATTATCT
>JAVEVJ010000022.1:0-21886 GCA_034005105.1 Acholeplasmataceae bacterium
AGAAGCTATATTTAGCTTCTATTCTTTCTTAGCATAATCCTGTTTTCGAATGGATCCATCTACTTTATGTATGACAACCGATGATCCTTGAGATTCTGCCAATTGTGAAGCGTAGTCAATCGCTTCTTTTTGTGTGTCAAAAAACTTAATGGTTTTCGTTGAGCCTTCTTTTCGAACACGCCACTTTTTAAAGTTTTCAGTACCTTCATCTTTGTTTTGTGAAACATGATACTTAGCAATCTTAGCAGGTTTAGTAGTATCTTTTTTAGGTTCTACTTTTGCTTCTTCTTTAACCACAGGTTTCTCCTCTACTGGTGTCACCGGTTTTTGAGGAGCTTCTTCCTTTGGTTTAACAACGTTCGCTGATTGAGTTTCTTTCTGACTCATTTCTGCCTTTGTAGCTTCCATAGCTTGTTTCTTTTCTCTTCGCTTTCTGAAAAAACACATAAATAACTCTCCCTTCTTTACTGTTCAACTTCATTATAGTACAGAAAAATATAAAAACCTATCTTTAGACATTGATTTTCAATTGGATATCACTAGAAGCTATGATATTCTATTAGAAAGGAGTACAACATATGATTCATTTACGTTCAGTTACTTTTCAAAAAAATAATCAGGATATCTTTCCATATCACTTGCCTTTTTTTGATAAAACCATTACATTTGATGCTCCAGTAACACTTCTCATTGGAGAAAATGGTACAGGAAAATCAACACTCATTGAGTTGATCAATGAAATACTAGGTTTATATAAAATCACCCATCATGGTGAGCAAAACAAAGAGATGCAAGAAGTATTTAAGAAGGCATCTTCTTTTGTTAAATGTAGTTATCAATTAAAAAAACCCAAAGGTTTCTTCTTTAGTGCTGAAGATTTCACATCCTATATTCAATTTTTAGTTCAAGAAAAAAATCAAGCCTATCAAGAGTTAAAACGAGTCGAAAAAGAGTATCAGCATAAGTCTTCGCTTTCAAAATCACTTGCAAGTATGCCTTTCAATAGAACCTTGGGTGAAATCAATCAACTCTATGAACGTGATCTACTAAAATCCTCACATGGAGAAGCATATCTGGATTTTTTTAAATCACGTATCAGACAAAATGAAATCTATTTACTAGATGAACCTGAAACACCGCTTTCTATTCAAAATCAGTTAGCACTCCTATCGATTATTGATGAAGGTGTAAAGCAAAATAATCAATTCATTATTGCAACACACTCACCGGTGATTATGGCGATTCCTTATGCAAACATTTACGTCATCAATCATGAAAATATCGTACAGGTTAACTATGAAGATATCGAATCGGTTAAACTGCTCAAACAGTTCATGAATCATCCCGATTCATTCTTTAGACACTTATACGATAAATAAACCTAAAAAAATACCCCAAATGGGGTATTTTATTATTCTTCTTTGGGCTCTTCTTTCTTAACTTTTTCTTGTCCTAAATACTTAGGAAGTTCCATACCCGCCATATCAAAGAGTTCCTTCATCGGTGGAATGGACTTAAAGAGTGAAGACGCGAAGTTTGCCGTCGAGGATGCTCCATCTTTTGATCCGGAATCCCAAACGGTAATCTTATCAAACTTCAAGTTCTTAATCGCTTCAACTTGAATTTGTACAAGTCTTTCTAACTTATCAGCAATTAATAGCTTAATAGCTGCGTCTGGATTATCTCCAGCAGACTTGACAATTTCCTTGAAACCATCGGCTTGTTTCGATAAAATTTCAAAACTACCCCGAGCTTCGGCTTCGAGTTTAGCAAAAATAGCATCAGCTTCACCGCGTGCCTTTCGGCGCAGTTCTTCAGCGTGTGCTTCAGCTTCGATCACACGTTTTTGTTTTTCAATTTCCGTTTTGATGATGACATCGGCTTCAAGCGTTGCTTTTTCACGTGCAGCACGAGCAAGTTCAGCATTTTGTTCCGCAACATAGGCGTCTTCAAGTGCTTTCGCTTGTGCTATTTTTTCTGCTGTCATTGCAATTCTTAATGATTCTGCTTCAATTTCACGACGTTCGGCATTACTTTGAGAAATAAATCCAAGTGTTTTGTTTTCCCCTTCAATCGCCTTTGAGTTGGCTTCAGCAACTTGGATACGTTGATCACGCATCGCGTTCGCTTCACCAATGGAACCATCTCTATTCTTTTCAGCAACTGACTTTTTCGCATCATTGATCGCTTTAGCTGCTGCTTCTTTACCGAGAGCTTCAATATAACCTGATTCATCATTGATATCGGTGACGTTCACATTAATCAGTCGGAGACCAATTTTTTTGAGTTCTGTTTCAACGTTTCCGGAAACAGCTTCTAGAAATTTATCTCTATCGGTATTGATTTCTTCAATATCCATGGTTGCGATAACCAAACGGAGTTGACCAAAGATAATATCTTTTGCGAGTTCTTGAATTTCGATCATCTTAAGACCTAAAAGTCTTTCTGCAGCATTTTGCATCACACCGTGTTCGGTTGAAATACCTACAGTAAATCTTGAAGGAACATCGATACGAATATTTTGTCTAGAAAGTGCATTGGTTAAGTCCACTTGAATTGACATCGGTGTTAAATCCAAAAACTGATATGCTTGGAAGAATGGATAAATAAACTTAGCACCACCATGAATACACGTTGCAGATTTACTTGTTCCATCGGTATTGGAACCCACTTTACCATAAATGACTAAGATTTTGTCCGAAGGACATTTTTTGATGCGTGAAACGATAAAGACGAGAAATGAAAAGACAACGACAACAATAGCAACAACAATACCAAATACTCCTGCTGGATTAGCTAATACATAATGATACATACATAATCTCCTTTATTTTGATTTGACGATAACGGTTGCAGAATCGAGTAATCCAACAACTTCAATGGATGCTTGAGGTAAGAGATCTTCTTTCTCTTCTGTCACTGCATCAACTTCAACTAAACGATCTTGCACAATAATGGACACTTTACCTTTTCCGGTTCTTGCTTTGGGTATCCGCAAATAGACCGTTCCAGATTTTCCTAAAGCATTACTGTAATCGATATTACCTACAGATTCAAGCTTGAGTGTTGCCCTAAAGGCTAATGCTTGTAAAAATGCTGCAATTATACCTGCTGCAACACCGATTAACAGAGCAGCCCAATTGGGTAGACCGTTCATTAACAAGAAAGATGTCCAAGAACCAATCGCAAGAAAAACAAGGACACCGCGTAGTGTTAGTACCTTGAGTCCAGCAATGCCTGTTATCGGTTCATCATTGATACCATCGATATCAACATCTGGTGTTCCTATGCCATCAAATTCATCGGTATCAAAACCGAGTAGGAGCAAAATGAGGAAAATGATCATTATCGCTGTCGAACTTGAAGCAAGAACAAATAAAATTTGTTCTAAAGTACTCATTGAATCCCACCACATTGTAGAAAACCCCCTTCGTAAATTTATCTATATTGTACCATGTAATCCTTATTTTGATGTACCTTTTTTTTATAATCAAAATGTTTTAAGTGTTTGGTTTTTGTGAATCTCAAACCACTCTGTAATCTCATTTAAGCGTTTGATGCGAGCTTGTGGTTTACCACCTCTAGACAATTCATGATTTTCGCCTTTAAACCATATAAACTTCGTATCTAAACCCTTTTCTTTGAGTAACACGTAAAATTGGATGGCCTGTTCAATAGGACAGCGATAATCTTCATCTGAGTGTATAAACAACAGTGGTGTTTTAACATTGTTTACGAACGCAATAGGTGATTGATTGTAGAGATCACTAAAATTAGTTAGTGGATGACCGGCTGTTTGATCTTTGGAAAAATAGAAACCGATATCTGAGGTTGCATGAAAGGATGTCCAGTTAGCGATGCTTCGCTGCGTTACAGCTGCTTTAAATCGATCGGTTTGACCGACGATCCAATTGGTCATAAAACCACCATACGATCCCCCCGTGACAAATAAATTGTTTAGATCGATACTCGGATTCTTTTCAATCACACCATCAGTAAACCGCATGAGATCATCGTAATCAATCGTTCCATATTTTCCACGAATATCTGCAAATTCATCACCTTTACCATCACTACCCCTTGGATTAGCATAGATGACGATATAACCTTGATTACACCAATATTGCATCTCGTGATAATAGACTTTACCGTAGACCGTTTTAGGTCCCCCATGAATGTCTAAGATGGTTGGGTACTTCTTTGCTTCATCATATTCCTTTGGATAGAGTATAAAACCTTTGATCGAGTGATCTTTCGACTTAACAAGTATTTCTTTGGGTGTTGCAACATAAACATTTTTCAAAACATTTTGGTTGAATCTGGTCATCTGTAGATGCTTGTTTTCGTTTAAATTAAGTAGGTAGATTTCTTGAAGCTTTTGACGATATAGTCCTACTGCATAAAAATGTTGGTTGACATAGATGATACCATCAATGGAACCATTAAATCGAAATTCCATCTTCATAGTTCCATCGAGACTTAGAGAATGGATTTCGCTGTGATCATCGACGGTGGATACAAAATAGATCGTTTTATTAAGGACAAGAGATTGCTGATTGACACCTAATCTCACATCGCTTCCTATGGAATTATGAAGACTACCACGGTAGAGTGTTAAAAGTTCTAACTTCTTGTTTTTTAGGAGATAGAAATCTGGGTTTTGATTGACACCAAAGTCTTTCATATCAGATCCTGCAATAATGATTTTATTGTCAAGAAGGTAGAAATCTGACATGTTACAATCATCTTCATCGTATAGAACATCCGTTGTCATAGACTCCATGTGAAAAACATACATGTGCGTTGTTAAACTGCGAATACCACGCATCTTTGTCCCTGTATAATAGATATGTTTTAAGTCATCAGATACTTTGATCAATCCAACATTAAAATTGGTGTCAACAATGGGTTTGATGGTCTTTGTTGGAATATGATATAAAAGGATTTGATTTCTTTGATTAGCAACAAATCCAGCTCCGTTCATGTAAAAAGGTATTTCTGTGATATCTTCAAAACGTTCTTCTTGTTTGAATGTTTCAATGAGTTTCTTTCTCTTTTCACTAGGAATTCGATAGAGTTCATGCTTCTTTTGTGATAGTTTTGCCTTAAGCAATAAATAATCAGGACTTAACACTTTTTCAATCGTTGCTGATATCGGTAGTTCATATGCAGGTGAAAGGACTTGATTTTCGATATCATAACGATAATAAAGACTCATCTGTTCCTCTTTAACCCGTTTTTCTTCTTGCTTGTTTTTTTGATAAAGGATGAGCAGTGTCTGATCATCTTCAAAAAGATAATGATGAATGCTCTTAAGCGATATGATTTTTTTGTGCTTCATACCATCGCTAAGCCACAGGTCAAAAGCGTACTCATTTTTCTTAAGAAGAGCTTTTGATACGATAAATGCTAATCTCTTTTTGGATGGATTGGTTTGAATATTGGATAGATACTTAAAGTCAAGCAGATGATCTACTCTTAGTTCGTTCATATTTCCTCCTTATAAAAAATGCCAGAACTGGCATTTTTATATCTGACTAAATGACAAAATTTCCGTTCTTAAATACGACAACTTCTTTGTCATCTTGGGTTAAGCCAATGATTTCCATATCTTCGCTACCAAACATAAAATCAGCATGAACCATCGAATTATTATAGCCTATCTTTTCAAGCTCTTCAATTGGTGTGTTGACACCGTTTTTAACATTCATTGGATACGCTCTTCCCAAAGCCATATGGCACGATGCGTTTTCATCAATCAACGTGTTTAAGAAGAGGATATTCGTATTTGAAATGGGGGAATTATGAGAAATGAGAGCAATCTCACCGATATATCGACTATTTTCATCGGTGTTGAGTAGATTTTCAAGAGCATCCTTTTCTTTTTTCGCATCAAATTCAACAACTTTACCGTCTTTGAAAATGAGATAAAAATCTTCAATCAACTTACCCTGATAATTGAGCGGTTTGGTTGCTACAACCTTTCCTCTTGTTCCCCATTTATAAGGCATTGTAAATGTTTCTTCTGTTGGGATATTCGGATTAAAGTATGTGCCATTGAGAGCATGTTCTCCACCACCTGCCCAAACGTGATCTTTAACAAGTTCAACAATGAGGTCCGTTCCCAGTTTGTTTTTGAAATGTAAATGTTTGAAATTATAGTTATTGAGGAGTTTATTGTGTGCGAGCAGTACTTCGTTGTGCTTTTCCCACTCCTTGATAGGATCGTTAGTTAAGGTAACTCTTGACGCATTAAATATAGCATTCCATAAGGCTTCCATCGCGTCACTTTCTGATAATTTAGGAAAAACTTGTTTCGACCATACGGGATTGGGTGCAGCAACGATGGTCCATTGAACCTTATTTCCCATTAAGTGCTCACGAAAGAAACCAAGTGCTTTTTGTGCAGCAATACCATAACGTTGTGCTTTCATCGGATCAACATCTTTGTTGAGTCCAGGAATGGGTGAACTAACTGATATAAAACAAGCACCTTGATCAACATACAGTTTATTTTGATCAATGATCCATTTGGGTATCGATTCAAGTTCTTCAATCGCTTGATGCTTTAAGCTGCTTCTTGAGATATAGTCGTCACTCCATTGAACATGGACTGATTTTGCTCCAGCCAAATAGGCTTGTTCAGCAATTTCTCGAATGAGCTCTTTGGATTCAGTTGTACCTCTGATAACAACAACCTGGTCTTTTTGAACATTAACACCGACTTTAACGGCAAGCTCTGCAAGCTTGTTTAATAAAACAGGATGAGGCATGATGTAATTCTCCTTTTCATATGTTATGATTTATTTTCAATCTTCTTATTGTCTTTTTCTTCATACATCATTTTATCTGCAAGATTGAGCACATCATCTAATGTCATCGATTCATCATAAATGATGTATCCTGCACTAAAATCTAAAAATGGGAATTTTGCTAAAATAGAATCTGATTTCATCTTATCCCGCATTAGATTGATGTAGAGAGTAGGTGCTTTGACGAGTGAACCGCGATGAACAATGAAAAACTCATCACCACCAAGTCTTGAAACAAATGCCTCTTGACTGGGTTCAGTTCGTTTGATGAGTCCAGCAAAGCTTGCGAGTACTTGATCACCTGTGCGATGTCCATATAGATCATTAACACTCTTGAAATGATCGAGATCAATCATAATCGCATAGAATTCTTTTTTATCTTCAATCAAAGCTTTAAGATGGAGTTCAAGAAGTCTTCTGGTGTAAAGCTGTGTTAAATCATCGATATTTCCTGTGGTAGTCTCTAAAAAGAGATAAACAAACAAAATAGCTAATACTAAAGACGGCCACGAGAAGATTAAGTCAGGATAAAAGATCTGTATCACTGAACTTGCAAGTGGTAACAGCATAAATAAAACAGCACCGAGTATGATATGTGGGGATGTCTGTTTTCTATACTTGATCAATAGATAGATTAAATAACCAAAAAATCCATAATAAACCAAGTATAAAACCCAATAAAAGGGTGTTTGGACAAAGGTATTGGTTGCGTCAATTTCAAAGAAAACATGTGTAAATGCATTAAAGACAAGCAAGATGATTTGAATAATACTGGGATACATATTATATTTCTTAGCCACAATCGTTTTCTTGGATTGAGATAGCTTATATTCCCAATAGGACATCCAAATACCAGCTAAAAGGGTGGCTACAAAAAACAAGATGGAATTGGTTAGATAGCCCATAACATGATAGAATGATCCCTGTTTATTTTCAATAAACCATGCAATAGGTTCCATAATCAGACCCGTGAGTGTTAGAAAAACGATGATGCGAAGCAATCGTGATGAAAAACTAAACTGATCACGTTTGATTCTAGTTACAACAATTAAGACGATCAGTAAAAAGAAACTGACAATGGAAGAATTAAAATTCGCAATATGGAGAACCATTTATCGACCAGTCCCTTCTTTTTGTATGGTTTTAATGTATTCAATCACTCGACTTTGCGGCATGGGTTTACAGTAATAATAACCCTGTGCATAATCAACTTCATACTTCTTAATCATTTCCGCTTGTTCTTTTGTTTCAATACCTTCTGCAATCACGCTTAGTTTTAAGTGATGCGCAAGTTCAATCATATACCTTAAGACGTAGAATTCTTCGGTATCTTCTTTGATGTTGCTGATGAAACTGCGATCAATTTTGATCGTATCAATGGGTAGTTTTTGGAGGTAAGTTAGTGATGAATATCCTGTACCAAAATCATCAAGTGCAATGGTAAACCCAAGTCTCTTCAAGGCATTGAGGACGTGAATGCTCTTATCGATGTCATCGATAATCGCTGTTTCTGTTATTTCAATATTAAACCTTTGACAGTCAATGTGGTATTCATCGATCCATCGTATGAGATCATTAATGAACTTATCGTTCATGAGCATGGATGCAGATAGGTTGATTGAGACAATAAATTGACGCTTCTTACCCCAATTACCAAACTGTTCTGCTGCTTCCTTGAATACCCATTCTGTAATTTCTTTGATAAATCCATTCTTTTCGGATAAAGCGATAAATTCCAGTGGTGGGATAAACCCTTTTGTGGGATGGATCCAACGAATCAGAGCTTCTGTACCGATGGTCTTACCAGTTTCTAATTCGATAATCGGTTGATAGTAGAGTTGAAATTCATTGTTTTCAATAGCCACTCTCAGTTGATTGAGTAATTCGGTCTGTTGTCTAACCACCGATACCATCTCATCATCAAAAATAACGATTTGATCTTTGCCCTTAGCTTTAGCTATCGACATGGCAGCATCAGCATGTCTTAGGAGGGTAATATAATCAGAACCGTGATCTGGATAGAGGGCTACTCCTGAACTGAATGTTACAAAAAAGGTATCATTTTCAAGTGTATAGCCCTTACGTATATAGCTAATGTAGGTTTCAATCGTTGTTAAAAAATCTTCGAGTTTTACGATATCAAAGAGGGCTAATACAAACTCATCACCACTGATACGTGATAAAATATTGGGTTTTTTAATGTGCTCAGAGAGTGAACTAGAAATCTGTTTGATCAATTCATCACCTACAATATGTCCTTTGACTTCATTGATATTTCTAAATTCATCTATATCGAAATAGACGATACCAATCATGCCATCTTCGGGGTGTTGTTGCATATAACTGGTGATGGTTTGTTCGAGCAAAATGCGATTAGGAAGACCCGTTAACGGATCATAATAAGCTAAGTCATAGAGTTGATCTTCAAGTTGTAAAGACTTTTTGTGTCCTTCATCCAGTTCGATGTAAGCTCTTCTTAAATTAACAATCGTCATGACAAACATCGCCATTTGTCGGTGAATGATGAGATAAAAAATAACAGCAGTAAATACGACATAAAAACCGCCTTTAATGGATTGAATGATCCGGTGTGCATCATGATCTTGAAAGATGAGTTCAATCAGGATATCAGAACCAATAATCCAGACAATTCCCATGATGAGATAAATCAAAATGATCTTCAACGTTGAATGGACTGCATTGATATCTTCGTTCAGCGCTTTATCAATGAGATTTTTTCCACTGTGTTTAGGTTTTGACATATGGCCACCTCTTGGCTCTATTATACATGAAATTCATCATTCCTTAAGTAAACTTAAGAAATTTAGTATCTTATTCATAGAAAAAAAGCCCAAAGGGCTTATATCATATCATCAACAGCTAAGTTTCTAACCCAATGTTCTTTGCGATAACGTGATAATCCAAAGAGCATTTTAGGAATATCTAAAGCTTGAACACATAAAAACATCCATGTCACAGGCATCGCTGTTAAATAAGAGAGAATCAAAACCATGGGTACCGGTAAAATCCACATGTAACCCGCATCCATCATCAATGTTGATTTGGTATCTCCACCTGCTCTTAATGTAAAATAGAGTGTCACATTGAACGAAAAGACCGGTATGAATAAAGCGTTTATACGAATATTGAACTGGGCAATCTGTTTGGTGGTCTCAGATATATTAAAGATATCAACAATAAAAAATGATAGAGAAAACAAGATAATACCCGCTACAATGGCAACCATAAGGGCTGTTGCCATTAATTTTTTCGCATTTTCTTTTGCTTTTTGAAGTTCGTTTTTACCAAGTGTATTACCCACAAGGACTGCAACAGCTGTGGCTATTGCACCAAATGTGACAAATACAAGTTGTGATATAGCACCTGTAACATTCATGGCTGCGAGTGCTTGATCACCTCTTCTTGCATAACCGTGTAAAAATACCGTTTGTCCTGTTGACCAGAGAGCTTCATTTAGCATCAGAGGTAGTGCCATAATAAATATACTTGTAAACATCCTTTTATCAATCTTGAATAAATCTTTGAAGTGGGTATTAAATATCTGTCCGCTTCTTCGAAGTAAGATGATGACCAAAGATAATTCAACAACACGAGCTATGGTTGTAGCGATCGCAGCACCTTCAACACCGAGATTTGGTGCTCCAAAATTCCCAAAGATGAGGATATAATTGAGTAATGTATTCGTCAAAATCGATGCAAATGAAATATAGAGAAGCGGCTTTGTTACCCCTGTCTCTCTAAATGTATTGGCAATGGCTACAGAGATAATCCATGGAAATGCACTCCACCTGGCATATGATAAATAGGTTAATCCAAGTTCGATTGTCGTTTCGTTCTCTGTGAAAAGCATGATCAGTTCTCGACCAAATAGAGAAAAAGCAATAAATGAAAGACATGCAATAAATAAACCTGTAAGTAATTTAAAGCGGAAGGTTTGCTTCAGTTTATCGTAGTCTTTTGAACCAAAATATTGAGCACTAAAAATACCTGCACCACCCATGGCACCAAAGGTTATCAAAATGACAACGAAATACAACTGATTAACAACAGCAACCGCTCCGATAGATTCTTCGCCGAGTTTACCTACCATCACATTGTCGACGAGTTGTACAGAAGTTGTGATGAGTTGTTGCAAGACTAAAGGTGCTGCAACAGCAAATAAATTTTTATAGAATGCTCGATCTCCAAAATATTCTTTCATAAACACCTCTTAGCCAACACATTATAGCATGTGAAATCTTTCGATTTCAATCATCACACATTATTTTGATAAAAAAAATCCTGCAAATGCAGGATCTCTTTGGTTAGGGTATATCAATAATGCGCAATGTATTGGTTGAACCGTGTTTTTGTGCCCAACCCGATGTGATAATCAGGGTTGACCCAGATTTAAAACCAAACTCCTTTGCAACTTCGATGGCTACTTTATCATAGAGTGTCATATCTGTTACATTCTCTTTGAGTGCAGAGAATACTCCCCAATAATAGGTCAATCGTTGACAAGTCTTTAAGTTATCAGTAACCGCGATAATGGGTACAGATGGTCTAAATTTACAAATACGCTTAGCTGTACCACCGGTTTCTGTAAAAGCAATAATCACTTCTGCTTTAGGTAGTGCAAGAGCAGTTTGGCTCACTGCGATACCAATTGCATCATTAACTGTCTGCTGTGAAGATGCGATTGAATTTGCTAATTTTTCTTTATAGTTAATATGATCTTCCATCGCTTTTGCAATGGTGTCCATAACCGTGACGGATTCAATCGGATATTCACCAGCAGCTGATTCACCGGATAACATGATAGCATCTGATCCATCAAGTATCGCATTGGCAACATCGGATGCTTCAGCTCTGGTAGGTCTTGGTGAGTACATCATGGACTCAAGCATGTGCGTTGCTGTGATCACTGGTTTTCCCTTTTCATTCGCCATCTTGATGATGCGTTTTTGATAAAGAGGAACAAGAGAGGTTGAAACTTCAACACCTAAATCACCACGTGCAACCATGACACCATCAGATACTTCCAAAATGGATTCTAAATTGTCAACACCTTCTTGATTTTCTATTTTAGAAATCAGTTCAATGTGAGGTTTTCCACATTTTTTTAATATGTCTCGAACTTCTAAGACATCTTCTTTTCTTCTGACAAAAGAAAGAGCAATCATGTCAACATCCATCTTTGCTGAAAAAACGATATCATCATAATCTTTTTTCGAAACAAAGGGCATGGATAGCTTGACATTGGGTACATTACAACCTTTTTTTGTCTTTATGGATCCTGAATTGTTAACTTCACAGTATAATATATCTTTTTTGTTCTCAAGAATCGTCAGCTTCATTTTGCCATCATCTATGAGAATATAGTCTCCTGCTTTGATATCATCAAAGAGTTCAGGACAGCTGATATGAAAACGTTCGCGATTACCCAGGATTGGTTCTTTATGTATTTCAACATGATCACCTTTTTTAAAGGTAGCAATATCATTTTCAAATTGACCCGTGCGGATTTCTGGTCCTTTTGTATCTGCCATGATACCAATAAAGCGATTTTTATTTTTCGCAATTTCACGAATCATTTTAATGCGTCGTCCATGTTCATCCTGATCTGCGTGAGAAAAGTTTAATCTAGCGACATTCATACCTGCATCAATCATCTTGTCAATCATCACGTGATTATCGATTGCTGGTCCGATTGTACAAACAATTTTTGTTTTTCTTTTCATGTATACCTCCACATACCCCATGTATCATTATACATGAAATAGCTGTTTAATTCTATGACACAATGTAAAGAGTTCTTTTTTTCTAAAAAAAAGAGATCAATAAATGACCTCTTGATGTGTTTTATAGATATCAATAAATATTTGTCCAATATGCGGATCAAATTGAGTACCTAAATTACGCTTAATCTCATCAATAGCTTCTTGATGTGTTAAAGGTTTTCGATAAGGTCTTTCTGAAACCATGGCGTCATACGAATCGGCAATAGAGATGATTCGTGCACGAAGCGGAATATCTTCTCCTTTGATACCTCGTGGATAACCTCTACCATCATAGCGCTCATGATGGGATAAGATATCTTGTGCAATTTCTGCGTATTCGGGTGAAGTTGATAAGATGCGATATCCGATTTCTGGATGTCTTTTAATCTGTTCCCACTCTTTATCGTCAAGCTTACCTGGTTTGTTCAAAATAGCATCATCGATGGCTATTTTTCCAATATCGTGTAGATTGCTAATGGCTTTTAGTAAAGCTATTTCTTCATTTTTCATTCCGATGGCTCCACCGATTTTTGCACAAATCTTTGAAACTCTTTCGGAATGCTTTTCTTCACGTGGATTTTTCTCATGGAGTGTTTTTAAAATCGTTTTAATGGTTTCGTTGCGGTGTGATGATACTTCAAAGAGTTTATGTGTATACATGTCATCTTCTGCATTTTTAATCGTTTCCTGAAGAGGAACATTTCCTGTGTTGGTTGAAAGACCAAATGAAACAGAAATTGTCATACTTTGAACGGTGCGTTTTTCAATCTTTGCTTTGGCAATATCAATCATTGTTTTAGCTTTATCGTAAGCGGTTTTGGGTAGTAAAACCACAAATTCATCACCACCGATTCGAGCAATTCTGCTTTCATCTTTAAACACTTGTATGAGTTCATCCGCTATGGTACATAACAAGAGATCACCTGCATCATGCCCGAAAGCATCATTCATAATCTTGAGACCGTTGATATCAGCAATAATGATCGATAGTGGAAAGAACTTATCTTGACTCAATCGAACAAGCTCATCACTAAAATATCTTCTGTTATGTAAATTGGTCAAGGGATCTCGATAACTTAAGTAGAGAATCGATTGTTCATATTTCTTGCGTTCACTGATATCTTGAGAAAAGACTGTAACACCAATGATTTGTTCTTTCTCGTCGATAATAGGAGAGTATTGTTCTTCAACATACTTGTCGACATCTGTTTCAATCCGAGCTTCATACGTCTTTGATTCACCCATCATCGCTGTATCGATACATGATTTTATGCGTTCTCTCATCATAGGATCTTTGATGTATTTAAGAAAATGTTGTCCCTTTTGAATGTCAACTCCATAATACTTTCTCATGGAATGTTCGTGAAATTCATTGAATGATAAGTACTGATAGTTTAGATCAATAGCATATACTTCCATTGCTTTTGTTGAATCGATACTTGCTTGAAGTAGAATTTGCTGTCTCTTGACACGATCTTGTGCTTGCAGACGATCTTTTTGATATTGAACAATTTGCGCAAGAATCATCGTAACGATGGGATAAAGTGTTAAGTACGGTAAGACGGTCTTTGGTAAAACATCAAGTGCAACTGTCCACGGTTGGATCGTAAGAAAACAAAGTACGGTAACAATGTGTGTGATAACACCTAAAACTAAGTATTCTAACCATGACTTCATGGGAGGAAGAATTTTTCTCATATAGACCCAAAAAAGACCGATAGATGCTGAAGTCACAATGGTGAGAACACCTGAATAAACACCAGACCCACCTTGAATGATTCGATAGACGATACCTATAACTGCAGCAACTGAAGTTGTAATGGGACCGAAAAAGAGTCCAGTTACAACAAATAATACGCTACGTGTATCAAAAAAGACACCTTGAAAGAACATCCATGAGTTTCTCATAATGAGAATACTGATGAAGCCAATGATGCCTCCTAATATAAATGATCTCCAATGATGTTGCTTACTCTGTTTGTAATTGGTTGCCACATAGATCAATGCCAAACCAAACAAAAGAATTGCATTATTGAGTAAGTCACCAAAAATGGTTAGTGCTTCCTTAATAAACTCCATATCCAACCTCACTCTTATGTTTTCATTATATCATTTGATGTTCAAATTATATCTTAAAATCTTTCAATAATATTTCGTTTATGAAGTATTTTTTTTAGCAATGAAAAAGCACCAAGAGGTGCCTATTCATCCAACATGCCTTCAATGAGTGCCGATAAACAGGGATTATGCTGCATATTTCTTGTATGTAGGAACCTCAACAACTGAAAGTAATTCGAATGATTCCAGTTCAATACCCCATTCTACAATTCTTTCCATCATGACCCCCTTAAGGCGGGCTTGCAACGCAAGTTTTTGTTGTGCGATGCCCAAGGTGCCATAGCGTTCTGCATATCCTTGAACAACTTCAACAAGCATATCTCTCATGAATTGGTCCACATTGTGATCGTGATAGTCTCTCTCATCTACAATTCGATAGTGCACATTGACGCTAAAAGACACTTTCGGTTCCCCATTGATTTCGATTACTTCACGATTGAGATGTAATTCGCGGTCAATATCATAGACCACCAATTGATCCACAAACGGTACGAGAAAATGAATTCCAGGAGCAATGGGTTTATAATAAACTCCATAGCGTTTAATCATTCCAATCTTGTTTGCAGGTATCATCTTGAAACGAGAAAGCAGATAGACCGACAAGATGGAAAAACTAAGAATAAATATGACGGCGAGATATTCATCCATTACGATCCCTCCTTTGTTTCAACGTTAGAGATGACACTATCTCACATATAGTTATATCATCACAAAAGCAACAAAAACAGGGCGTATACGCCCCATTATGACATAGATGTAACATATTTATTTTATGAAAAGTGAGATGTGATGACGTGAGTAAAACAAAAAAGTCCACAAGTGGACTTGATTTATTAAATGGAGCGGGTGATGAGAATCGAACTCACGTCATCAGCTTGGAAGGCTGAGGTTCTACCATTAAACTACACCCGCAAGATTAAGATGGTCGGGAAGACAGGATTTGAACCTGCGACCTCCTGGTCCCAAACCAGGCGCTCTACCAAGCTAAGCTACTTCCCGAGATGGCGTACCCAAGAGGACTTGAACCCCCAACCTTTTGATCCGTAGTCAAACGCTCTATCCAATTGAGCTATGGGTACACAATTGAGTTTCAAAGAACTCTATATCAAAGCACGTATGCTTTATATGAAAACGATGGTGACCCGTACGGGATTCGAACCCGTGAGTGCATGCGTGAAAGGCATGTGAGTTAACCGTTTCTCCAACGGGCCAACGTCCAAGCGCATATATAATTATACCAATTTATGAGAAAAAGTCAAGACAAAACTTTAGGCTTTTTTCATCAATTTTCATAAGGAAAAAATCCGTGTTTTTTTCTCTCTATTCAGATGGTATGTTCGATATATTTGCTTTTGCCTTCCCACTTTCTTGATTGCCATCTAAGATACATCATGAGCCCTCTGATCAGCTCATCTGAAGCATATGCAATATATATACCCAAAAGACCTAAACCTAGGTGAATGCCTAGAATATATGCCAGTGTTACAGCGACTCCCATCATGCTCAAAACGGCCATAACAAGCGGAAATGTCGTATCACCTGCAGATCTGAGCGCTTGGATAAATATCAGATTGAGACTGCGGCTAAATTCCAAAACAATAGCAATCCATAAAGCACTTCTTGCAGTTTTAATGATCAATTCGTTTCGAGTAAACATGCCTAAAATATAGGGAGAAAAGAGATTGACTATGAGTGTCATGGTTAAGACCACAATGAAACTTCGAAGTGCTGTTTTTATGGTTTCCAGATGAGCCTTTTTGAAATCTCTTTCACCGATATAATAACCTGTCATCACCGCATTGGCAGCGGCAAACGCTAAACTAAAGACATAGATATAGGTAAGGATGGTATTGATATAGGTTCTGGTGGTTGTAAAATCAGCTCCTAATTGATTAATCATGCTTAAAATGATGCCTTGCATCAAGGTGTATGTCCACGATTCAAGCGCACTTGGTAGACCAATCTTAAAGACCTGTTTAGACGTATCTAGATTGAACTTAAAGTCTTTGAAACGTATCCCTATGATCTTATAGAGCAAAAAAAGATAAACTAACATCATCAGTATACGCACAATGAGCGTAGAGATACCTGCACCAAGAATACCTAATCTAGGAAAGCCAAGATACCCATTAATGAGGATCGCGTTACCGATAATATTAAGAATGTTTGCAACAACGACAACGTAGGTTATATATTTTGCATGACCATAGCTTCTAAGTGATGCAGTGACAACATTGGATATGGCAACAAAGAATAAACTGATACCTACAACACGAAGATAACTGAGAGAGCCTTCAAATAGAACTTCTTCAGTCTTGACGAGATGAAGCCATGTTGATGCAAGTGCAACTAATAATGTTGTTAAAATACCACCTACAAGGATGTTTAGCATCATACCGTTAGCGATGACTCTTTTTGAAACATGTTCTTTTTTAGCTCCTAAATATTGCGACACTAAAACAGCGACCCCGTTAGCTACAACGAGCAACAGGACCGCAAACATTTGAATAATTGTATTTGAATTACCAACTGATCCAACGGCATAATCACTATAATTGGATAGCATAAAGGTATCGATCGTACCCATCAGCATGAAGAATAAGAGTTCAATAAGCGTTGGCCAAAAAATAGCTTGGAAGCTTCGTTTCATTTTCTATCCTGCTAATATCTTATTCTTTCAAGCAACAGTTTTGCTTTGTCCTCACCTTGAAGATATTTAACAATCTCATAAGCAAATTCATAAACTGCACCAGCACTGCGTGCCGTGATGACATGGCCATCACGAATAGCTTTTAGTTCTGATTGATAGATACCTTTTGGCATATCGTGTTTATATTCACCAAATGCAGTATATTTTTTACCATTTAAAATACCTGCTTGACCTAAAAATCTTGGTCCAGCACAGATGGCAGCCACCAATTTTTGTTTTCGATCGAAATATTTAACAAGTTCTTTGATATGGATATCATGATCGACTACCTTTGAAACATAACTACCACCTGGTACGATGATGAAATCATATTGATCGAGATGAATTTCATGTGCAAAATAATCAGCTTTTATGGTTAATCCATAGGCAGTAACAATATCCTTTGTGTTTTCATAAGTTATCGTGACGACATCTAAGTCTGAACGTCTAAGAAGTGCTCTGGTTGTTAAAGCTTCGCCATCTTCCATCTGATGGCTAACAACGAGTAACCCTTTCATAGTGAACCTCCTATTACATTTTCAACGACTTGTTTAAGATACTTTGCTCCTTTTTGTGCTTCAAATTGTTTATAATTTTCGATATGGTGTTTCATATCGACTTTATCCGATACAACTTTAATTGATACAATTGGAATATTAAAGTGATGTGCGACTTGATAGAGTGCAGCACCTTCCATATCATATAGGATTGATTGATTGCTTTGTTTTGATACAAAATAGTCACCTGTTAAAAGAGAGCCTTCCTTGATGTGTGGATTTGATGATTTAATGCTTTCATAAAGAGCTTTATCGGATGTGAAATGAGCGGGATAACCTGGTACTTGTCCCTTTTGATAGCCAAAAAGCGAGAGATCAAAATCATGATAAGTAACCTGATTAACTAAGACAACATCACCAATCTCATATATTCCTGAAGCACCAGCAAAACCAACATTCACAATCGACTTTATGGTATGTTTCAAGATCATTTCCGAAAGTTTCATCGCAGCATTAACCTTACCCACACCTGTTAGAAGCACTAACGTGTCTGGTAATGATTCTTTTTGGATTTCACTTATTTCTTCTTGCATCGCTGCAACCAATAAAATCATCGTTTTTCTCCTATAATCTGTTTAATCTTCGTAACGATCAAGTCAACTGCAATATCGTGTTTACGATCGTTTGGAATGATGACATCTGCAAATCTTTTTGTCGGTTTAATATGTTTATGAAACATCGGTTTAACCGTTGATTCATATTGTGAAACAATACTCTCAAGTGTGCGTCCTCTTTCTCTCATATCCCGAAGCATGCGTCTGATAAATCTGGTATCATCATCTAGCTCAACAAATAAATTCATATCCGATAATTCTCTTATTCTAGCATTTTCCAATATGAGGATACCTTCAATAATAATGATGGCTTTAGGTTCAACATGCTCAACGACACGGCTTCTTGTATGATTAACAAAATCATAGGTGGGCTTATCGATGGCTTTCCAGTCAAGAAGTTTTTGTAGATGTTGATAAAGCAGTTCATTATCAAGTGAACTTGGATGATCATAGTTGGTTAAGTAGCGTACTTCGAGTGGAAGGTCACTTTGATCATGATAATAGTCATCATGCCTGATGATCAAAACTTCATCCAAACCTGCTTTTTCTAATATTTCTTGAACGACAGTACTTTTACCAGAGGCTGAACCTCCAGCGACGAGGATTAACAGAGGACGTTTCACAGGTGTACTCCTTGCTATATTTGACATTCAGGAGCGAGCGTCGCCTGTACTTCTTCATCGATGATATCGGTGCACTCCTGATGTTTTTTAAACCAAACAACAGCATAAGGACAGGTTGCTACTGCTTTGAAACCCAAGGATTTGATATGTTGATACACCTCATGCATCAGTTTTGAGGCAACACCTTGTCCTCTTAAACTTGGATCAACATAGGTGTGATTGACTACGACAACCTGATCTTTAACAAAAGGAAATGTTGCATCAACCATTAATTTTCCTGCTTCATCTAATACATAAATTCTATGATTTTCATAAATATAGTTCATTTGAATCATCTCCTATATATAGTATACCAAAAAAGTTTTTTTTCATTCATGTATCTCTTGTATATTGATAAATAAATGCTTTGATATCCTTTGCTATTAAATAAACCAAGGTCCATAATTCATTTTAATTCTATATAAAGGGCTTTTTTATAATAATATGGTACTTTATTTATAGACGTTGCCTTTTTTTGTGTTACAATAACATTAGAATGGAGATGGAGGGACTTATGATAAAGAAACAGTTAATAACAGAACTAACATTGCTCATCATATCGATTATTTTCATTGTTCTAGGCTTTATCTTTAGTCAAATGAATTCTGAATCCTGGTATGTCATACTCTTCTTTGGACTCGCATTTGCTATCGGTGGATTTGAAAAAGCTAAAGAAGGCGTACTTGCTACCATAAAAAATAAATCTTTAAATGTCGAAATACTGATGATACTCGCTGCACTAGGTGCCTTCATTGTCGGTGATTATTCTGAAGGTGCTATTCTGATCATGATTTTTTCAATCAGTGGTGTCCTTGAATCTTACGCAACAAGCAAATCTGAAAAAGCACTGACCAGTTTACTCAAGCTTGCTCCAAAAACAGCGATTCGTCGTGAAGGTCAAGTTGAACATGAAGTCCCTGTCGATCAACTATCAATTGGTGATATTGTCGTCGTGAAAGTAGGCGAACAGGTTCCTGTTGATGGCAATATTTTTCAAGGTGCTACTTCTCTTAATCAAAGCGCGATTACAGGTGAATTTGTTCCCGTCTATCGTGAGGTGGGTCAAGATGTATTTGCAGGATCGATTAATCTAGAATCAACCGTACTCGTTGAAACCATGAAAGATCCTAAGCATTCTGTAGTTCAACAAATCGTTGATTTTGTTCAAAAAGCACAGTCTGAAAAGACAAAATCTCAATCATTTATTGATCGATTTGAAAAATGGTACGTCTATATTGTTATACTCTTTGCTCTATTCTTAATGATTGTTCCACCGATGATTCCTGGATGGTGGGATCAAGCTTATGCATTTAATCGAGGTGTCATCGTCTTAGTTGTTGGTTCTCCTTGTGCGCTTGTAGCAAGTATCACACCTGCTATGTTATCAGCACTATCGAATGGTGCGAGAAATCGTATACTGATAAAAGGTGGTCATCCACTTGAGGACCTGATTGGTGTCAAGGCAGTGATGCTTGATAAAACCGGGACTATTACATCTGGAGTTCCTCAAGTGGTTCGTATAGAAATCATCGAATCACTTTCACGTCAACGAACATGCGATATACTCTACACCTTAGAAAAACAATCCACACATCCACTTGCTAAATCCATTGTCGAATATTTAAGTGATCATGAGATCTTATCAGATCTACGCACTGCAGAAGTATCCGGTCATGGTATGGAAGCTCGCATTGATGATCATCTTTGGCAAGTAGGTCGTTTCAAATCAACCATCCATCCTGAAATTGAAGAAAAACTGGATCGATGCAATGCTCTCGGTCATTCAAATGTTTCAATCATCAGAGATGGTGAAACAATCGGCTTTGTAGCTTTAATGGATACCATTCGTGATCAAGCGAAAGATGTCATATCAGAACTCAAAGCGATGGGTATTCAATCGGTTTTATTGACAGGTGATCATCACTTTACTGCACGTGCAATCACCAAAGAAGTCGGTATTGACCGGTTTGAAGCTGAACTTCTTCCTGAACAAAAAGTTGATCGTGTTAAGTCCTACCAAAAGGAACTCGGTAAAGTTTTGATGATTGGTGATGGTATCAACGATGCACCTGCACTCGCTACAGCCGATGTATCGATTGCTATGGGAACAGGAACGGATGTATCACTTGAGACAGCAGATATCGTTATTATGAATGATCAACTTAAAAATATACCTAAAGTAATCAATCTTGCTAAGCGTTCGAGACGTATAACGCTCCAAAATATTATCTTTTCTGTCAGTGTGATTATGTTTCTTTTGATTTCGAATGTATTTGGTATCATTGATCTTCCCCTTGGTGTTGTTGCACATGAGGGATCGACGATACTGGTAATTCTCAACAGTCTTAGATTACTCATCAAATAAATAGAAAAACCTTGATCACATGCTATCAAGGTTTTTTGTTTATATAAAAGAAAAACGGCGATTTGCCGTTAAATATTTAAGTGGCGCCCACACTAGGACTCGAACCTAGGACCCCCTGATTAACAGTCAGGTGCTCTAACCAACTGAGCTATGTAGGCATTGATCATGAGGGTGACGCGACTTAAATAGAGAGAGACTTGTGTTAATAAAAGTGAGGTTTGCCTGGCAACGACCTATTTTCGCTCCTTGGAACTATCGTCGGCGCTGAAGTGCTTAACTTCTGTGTTCGGGATGGGAACAGGTGTGACCACTTCGCCATCGTCACCAGACATCTCTCAAAACTAGA
>JAVEVJ010000023.1:0-21792 GCA_034005105.1 Acholeplasmataceae bacterium
ATGGCGGAGGAAAGGGGATTTGAACCCCTGCGCCTTTGACAGCCTACGAGCTTTCCAAGCCCGCCTCTTCAGCCACTTGAGTATTCCTCCATTATGGTGCACCCGACATGAATCGAACATGCGACCTCAACCTTCGGAGGGTTACGCTCTCATCCAACTGAGCTACGGGTGCACATCACGTCGCAATACCTATTTTATCAAATACACCTTGATTTGTCTAATGATATTTCCACTTTTTCATCGTCTACCAATCATTTACTTAATTTATCTAAAAATGCCGTTAAAAAGGTGTGTTTCTTATGTTATATATCTTTAGTAATTCTTGATAACGTGGTATAATCTTGATAGTCGTTTTGATTGAATCATTGACTGGATCTATTGTATTGAATGAGTTACAAACTAGGGGTTATTATGAAACAACCTATCTTTAATCGTTATGAAAGAAAATACTTGATAAATGAAACCACAATGCAAATATGTATTGACTACTTTAAAAACTATTTATCCTTTGATCCCTATTCATTAGGTGGTAAACATTACACCATCTATAATCTCTATTTTGATACCACTGATTTTAGTATCATTCGTAGTTCGATACAAAAACCAAGATATAAAGAAAAATTACGGTTGAGAACCTATGATAATCCCGTAGAAAAGCATAGTACGGTCTATCTAGAGATTAAGAAAAAATACTTGCGTAGAGTTAATAAAAGACGTGTCACACTATCATACGAGGATGCGCTTAACTATCTTGATAACAAAGTATTTCCAACTTTTGATAACTATCATGATCAACAAATGATGAAAGAGATTGATTATTTCATTCATGTACACCAAGCTAAACCTGGTGCTTACATCAAATATGACCGCATCGCATTGATCTCAGCATCTGATGATATCCGAATCACCTTTGATTTCAACATCCAATACCGAACAACTTCTTTGAACCTAGATGACCAATCTGGACAATCAATCCTTCCACATAAAGATAGTGTCATTATGGAGATTAAATCAGATCAGAATTTTCCTTTTTGGATTGTAGACAAACTCTCAGAACTCAAAATCTATAGTCAATCTTTCTCCAAATATGGAAAGGCATATGAATATTATATAGGAGGCATTACCGATGACGACACTCTTAACGGTCATTGATTTAAGTGACATGACCTTGCTCAAGGTCTTAATCATTCTTGGTCTATCGACTTTGCTTGGCGCAGCAATGTCAATTCTCTACGCTTTTACCCATCGCAGACAAGTATATGATCATGCATTTAATACAACACTCCTATTACTACCCCTTGTTGTGTCGATTATTATCATGTTGGTATCGAATAATATCGCTAGAGCTTTCTCGCTTGCTGGTGTCTTTACATTGGTCCGCTTTCGTACAGCAATCTCTGATACAAGGGATATTGCATATATCTTGAGTGCAGTCGGCATTGGTCTTGCAATGTCTTTGGGAATGATCTATTATGCACTTCTCATCACAGGCTTTATTGCTTTAGTCCTTGTTATCATCAACATGCTTAAACTCGATGTCCAACGCAAAACACATGCCAAATTAAAAATTATTATTCCTGAAAATCTAAACTATGCCAATGTATTTGATGACATCTTTGCAAAGTACACCTTATCATCTCATCTCCAAAAGGTAAAGACAACAGATTTTGGAACACTCTTTGAATTGACCTTCTTGGTCAAACTAAAAGCAAACATCGATCAAAAACAGATGCTTGATGACATTAGAGTTAGAAATGGCAATCTTTCAATCACATTAACAACAGATTATATATCACTCATTTCAGAATAAAAAAGGCTTAATTAAGCCTTTTTTTGTTTAGAACCAATGTTTGAAGAATGAATCTGTGAAATCTTTCATAAACGCTTGAATATCCTTGAAAAATTTGTCTTGTAAGTCGAATAGTGATTCCCTTGAGACGAGTTCTTTTTTTGATGCACTTGTATCCTTGTTTTCAATCATTTGCTTGTCTTCTTTGAGTGTTTCTAGTTCTTTTGATGACGATTTGGATTCACTGATGATGTTACCATCTTGTATGATAACATGTGTTTTTTCAACCTCAGTGATACGCGTGTTATCCATTTCTTTCTTGCTTTCAGATACACTTTGAAGCGCTAGTTTAACATCTTTGAAGCGTTTTGATAGTTCGGTGATGACAGGAAGCACAGATACATTCGATTTAAATGTGATGATATCATAACCTAGCATAATATCTGTTATTTCACCATCAAAATCCTTTTGGATTTTCTTTAAATCAAGTATGCTTTTCTCGTCTTTTTGTGTGGCATTAAGGAATGCTTTGATTTCAAGGACATCTTCATTGGTTCCAAGAATTCTGAGTCTGTTGAAAATCGTTAACATACTCTCACCCCTTTCACTTATTATTATACTATTGGCACTCAACCATGTCAAGTGCCAATAATTATTTTTTATAAAAAAAGCGAGAGAAAATCTCGCTTTATGTGCCTCATGGTCGGGACGACAAGATTTGAACTTGCGACCCCTTGCACCCCATGCAAGTGCGCTACCAAGCTGCGCCACGTCCCGGTAAATAGACCGCTATTATTGTAGCACAACTTGATACTTATTGCAATATGAATAACATTTGAAAACTGATTGATTTAATCCGCTAATGATCCCATGGGATCCCATGGTTTGAGGGTGATGGGTTTTTGATCCCATGCTTCCAACTGTTCCTTTGTAAGATAGTTTTTATGGATGACTGCTTGATAGACATAACGGTCAAACCATGAATCTGTCATCAGATAATAACCTTTGTTTCCATTTTTGTCTCCCCATGAATTTTCTATCTTAAAGCGATTGGGTTTTTGATCATCAAGATTGACTCCTGTAATCACCATGGCGTGGTTCATTGAAGACATGGCATAATCTAGTTCATCTTCTTTTGTCATGTATAGACTCATTTCAAGCATTTCATCGTAGTCAAATTGATTGTCATCCCAGATACCTGCTTCGCGGTCACCAAATCGAGAAACATCGGCACCAAACCAAACAAGTTCATTGTTTTGTAGTTGTTTTAAGACGAGCTCTTTCATATCATCCATTTCTAGATTGAGATATTTAATAGGTTTTCCCCCAATGACATTACCCAAATACTGAACTGTATAAGTCTTCATGAAAGGTTTATCTTTGGTTGGTGCATGAATGATCGATACATAATCCTTTAGGATGTCTTTTAGATAATCTTTATAGAAGTTTTGTGGAGAAAGTCCCTTAATGATCTGGTAGGTATCATCTTTCATATACTCTAAATCAAATACCTGTGGTGGCATACCGAAATTGGTCACCAAAAATGTATAGAGCTCATCCAATGTTTGATGTTTTAGTGCAGGGATTTCATCTTCTTTTTGATCTAGAACTAAATGTCTTGCATTGGCTGCATATTGACGAAGTTTGATATTGATGAGCTGATTCATAAAGCGTGTATTGGATGATGATTGTGTCTCAACCATGGCTTCTTTAGGCACTACACCATATTTTTCAATGAGACTGACAAACATATCCCACTGTCCACCATCTTGAATACCTGTTTTTAAGATGTGCTGAAGTGTTCTGTCATCCTGATCACAGGTCAAAAAATCATCCATAACTTCAATAAAATAGTTGATCTTTTCAAGCTTGTCATAAAATGCTACATAATTTTGTGAGAGTTCAAATTCCTTCATACCGAGATCTTTAGCAACGATTTCTCTTAAGACATTTAATCCTGCGAAAAGCCAGCAGCGACCGCTCTGTTTTTGATAGGTCACAGGCATTGTCTTGATCTCGTGAGAAAACTTAAACTGAATGGAAGGTTTGACTTCCAACTTCTCGAATAAACCCTGAAGTTCATTTTTAACGATCACGCGGGAAAGTGCCTTTTGCATCGGTTTATTCTGATAGTGCAACTTCATTTCATTAAGTTGTTCAAAACTGATTTTTTTCATGTGCATACCTCTTTCTTATAATGAAAGATGGCCTAGACAGGCCATCCTAATTAAACACGAAGCATTCTTTCGTCTTTGAATGTTTCAACAATGGCGTAATCGTTATCCTTAACGATGACTAAACTGGTGTTTACATAGTTGATAATATTGGATACTCTTTGTGGTGGTACAGCGATAAAGAGTTGAATGGATAAGCTATTATAGAATTTCATCATAGCATCAATTCTTGATTCATCCATATTGTTAAACGCTTCATCAAACAAGACGATACATCCTGAATCCACACGGCGATTCTTTGTGAGCAGTTGCTGGAAGGATGCTGCGATGACAATATAGAATGGAACCTGTGTTTCACCACCTGATTTTTCTTTCGATACTTTCGAGAATAGTGACTTGTTGCCGTTTTTATTGGTTACTTCAATGTCATAAGACATATAGTTTCTATAATCTAAGTACTTATACGTGAGTTGATCAAATTCAGGGTCATTGGATGCAATCTTTTCAAAGAGTTCCATTAAGATCTGTTCGTTCTTTTTGGTTAATCCTTCAGTAAACAAGGTGTGTTTTTGAATGGCATCTGTTCCCATAATAATCTCATAATAAAGCTTATAATCGGGATGTTCTGATGCCCGATAGATCAATTGATAAGAGTCACTACCAAAGGTCTTGTCCGTGAGGGCAAAATTGAGCTCTTCAATCTGCTGTTGTGCATTTTCAATGGATGCTCTAAGTTTTCCAACAAATTCTTCCTTGAATCCGATTTCTGAGTTTCTGCGAAGTTCAGATGCTTCTTGCTCATAACGGATTAAGTTATTGTTTCGAATCTGCTGTGCTTCCTGCTCATAAGTGATCAGTGAATCCAGTTCAGGCGAAGCTCCAAAATGATAGTTTTGATTGAAGAGTTTCATCTGATTGATCAGATCGGTTTCACCACGTACAATTTGTCCGGTCAGACTGACATTGGATTGCGCCAAATACTCCGTAATCTTATCGTGATCGTGCTTCATCTTCATTTTAAGCGCATAAAATTGAGTGTTTGCAAGTGATAATTTCTCTGGATGTTGAAGTGATAAAACCTTTTGTTCCTTGGCGAAACCTTCAATTTTGATCTTGATATCATCGATTAAATCAAAGACGCGTTGACGATTTTCACGAAGTGTAGCAATCTCACCAACGAGCTGTTCAGCATCTAAACGAAGCTGTCTTCTCTGTAGACGTGCCTTTTCGATTTGATCATCAAGTTTTTGGATGTTCTTGTCTTTACCAAGCGATTGAATCTGTGTTTCTATTTGAGCATACTCTCTTCTAGTCTGCTTGATTAAATCTAAGTATTTAAGTTGTCCCTGATGAACGAGTTGATTGGATTTAGATTGATTGAGCAAACGTACGATACGATCGTTTTTATCCGATAGATCATAGAGTTTATCCATTTTAGATTCGAGTAAAGCAAGTTGTTTTTCTTCCATTTCCAGCTGAATGGTTGTTGCTTGAGAACCAATATACGGAACTTCATAGGTTCGTGGATTAATCTGTCTTGCTGTATGATTGCTATAGGTCATGCAGGTTGGCGTAATCGCACGATTGTAGTTCTTTAAATCTTGAACATTATCCACACAGTAGGTGTTATTTAAAATCATATTGACATAATAGCGTGCATAATGGTTGTCGGTTGTCACCATTTCAGCAAGTGTACCAGCATTGATCTGATCATAGGCTGTTAATTTTTGTGTGTTGACAAGACCTACACCATAAATCTTTTTCTCAAACTTAATGCGGTCATAAATATCGAGTGCATCACTAAAATAACTTGGATCAACGATAATATCAAAACGCTGGGTGGATAGATAACCTTCCAGTGCATTTCTCCACTTCTCGTCTTGAACTTCAATCATTTCACAAAGAGGTCTTACACGCACTTCCTTTTGATAGTGTTCAGATAACTCTTCGTTGAGGGACCTGATGAGTGTTTCAACATAAGGTGGATATGTTTTGATATGTCGTTTGAGTTGATTGACTCTCATCTGTGAGTTTCTAATCTCTTCAGAGAGTACCTGCTTTTCTGATTCCGTTTTATCTTTTTCAGTAAAATAGGCTTGTTTATAAGAACTGACTTCGACATCAAGGGCTTGTAGATGAGATGCAAGTTCGTCTGAGGTTAAGCTTTCATCGTTAGATTGGATATAGTTGACGAAAGCTTTCAAACTCTGATTGGGTAAGAGATTTATGAGTTCTTTGATGACATTAAACTCTTTAACGAGTAGATCTTTAAGTTGACCTAAAATCTCTTTTTGAGACTCATATTCAGAAGCTTTTTTCTTAAGAGCATCCTGATAACCTTGAAGTGTTCTCGATAAATCAGAATCATTTTTAGCTCGTTCTAAATTGAGAATACTTTCTTCAACATCTTCAATTTGATCATCAAGCTGACCTTTTGCATCGCGCAAATAATCAAGTCGCTTATCGATGGAAAGAAGTTTTTGTTCCTGTTCCTTCATGAAAGCTTCTCGTTTTTCAACCCAGTTAAGTTGATCAATAATTAAATTGATATCTTTTTGGTCTTTGTTTTGTGTGATGTCTTCACCTGTTTGAATAATGCTATCTAATTTTTCAAGTTTCTCACGATCACGTTTGATCTGTGCTTCAACTTTTTTGAGTTGAGCAACATTGTTTTTAAGTGATTGGATATCGATGGGATCATCATCTAATAAAAACTCAAAAACAAACGCTTGAAGATCAATGGAGCGAAAGGCGAGTGCTTTGGGTAAAATACGCGCATATTTGGTGGCATCCATACCAAAGAAACGAGCGAGCGCATCCCGATATTTCTTTTGTGACTCAAAAGGTGAAAACTCAACGTCCATCGATTTGAGATAATTCTTCATACTCTTATAATCTCTTGGATATTTCTTTTCAAGAAATAAACCATCATGAATAGAGACATTATCGAGCAGATAAAAACGTTCTTTTAGTTGTGCATTTTTGGGTAAATCAAGGATACATCCAATGGTCGTGTATTTTTTGACCTGTTCGTCAAAAAACTCAAGAGCTAAGTGGGTAACCACATCACCATTGCGCAAGTATTCCTTATTTTCAGCTCCGATACGACCTCTGATATAACCTTCCAAGGTACGCTTGGCATCATCGGTTGCTGCAATATTAAACTTCGCACCGCTTCTACCACCAACAAAGAGATATTGCATCGCATCGAGTAATGTTGATTTACCCGATCCGTTTTCACCTGAGATGAGGGCATTGTCTTTGATATCAATCGTCTGATTGGAAAAGAGGTGCCAATTGACCAGTTTAATCTTCGTCAGTTTCTTCATCTTCGTCCGTACCTCCTTGTCCTTCCATATAACCTTCAAGTTTGTTAACAACTTCCTTGATCGATTCTAGGTTTGTGACATATAAAATGGTGGGATAAATCTTGATGCGTGCGTCATCGTGTAGTCCTTTATCGATATAGTCAATAATATTATATGCTCTTAAAAAAGTGAGCGCGGGTTTGAGACGATCCTTGGTGATACGTTTGTTGTCCAAATAGCCGATACGTGAGAGTTCATCATGGATTTCATGGAGATAGATTTCAACATTTTCATCCAATGTGACATAATCCTTTTTCCGCTGATAGATGATGCGAATCACAAGAAGTAAAACAGACTCGGTTTTTCTTAAACGTAGATGATTGAATAGGTTGTTGTTTTGGATGAAGACCACTTCATCTTCTCTTTTAATTTCTAAACCAAAGTCCATCAGTTCAAAAAACGCTTCAAATGCTTCCTTAAAGGCTAGGATGAAACGATAGTCGTTGGTATCACCTGGTTTTTTCTTTGTGATGTAATTAACCTGTAAAAGTTTATTGGTAATCCGTGAAAAGATGGCTTTTTCGCCTTCTTTGAGTACACCATATTCATCATTAAACTGCTTGAGTGCTTGTCCTTTGTTCATCGTTTCACCTCTTTAATGCGAAAGTTTTGAAAAGTCACAAAATGATTTTGACACTCATGATTGAGCAGTTCAACATCATAATGCATGCCTACAGATTTGGAGTAAAGGAAAATCAAGATCAACTTGACATAATCCTCTTGAGTTTCAATGGGTATATGTGATGCATCGATTGATTTGGCATCACCTAAAAGGAATTTAACATGTTCATCAATTTCCTTTTTGCCATAAATATTGTTCTTCAGAAGTGCTTTAATCTTTTCTCTTCGGTATTCTTCAGTGATGAGATCATCATCAAACATGATCTCTTCAGGTATGGGTTCAATACGCATTCTGCGCTGATTATAAAGCGATCCTGTATCAAAATTCCTGATCTGTGATAAAAAGAAGAGCTGATTATAGTTGATATCCTTTTGACTTAAGATGATGCGAAACAGTCGATTAAAGATACCTTCGATATCATCTGATTTATTCGTTAAGAATAAAATCTTAGCGGCAGCTGCACTGATATATTGCTCATTCTTTCGGTCAATAGCTAAGATCAGATGTTCGAGTGCTGCAAATGAATCGGTGATATAATGAAGACGATCTTCGATGTAGTGAAATGCTTCATTATAATCATCGATACGCTTGACGCTTTGTACTTTGTAAGCGAGTTGATCCATCATGTCTTCATCATTTTGGATACGTGCAATCACTTCTAAAATAGAGCGTTTGTAGCGAGGAAGTGAATCGGTTGTCTTTAAGTTATAGTAAGCTGAATCAAAGAAGTTTTGCTTATACTCAATTAGAAGTTTTTCCAGTAGATTTTGTAAGTCATTTCGATTGTTCTTTTTCGTTATATCGTAATAGTAACGATAGATGTTTGCTTTGAGGGACTTCAGTTTACGCAAAATATCCTGTGTCTTTTGATAAGCTTGTTCCAAAACACCGATACCTTCATCAATACTAAACGATGACAAAAGTGAAAAAACGGTGTAAATCTCACCGGTATATTCGCTTTGACGATGATAGGCAACACTTTCTAACATATCAATAATTTGAATCGAGTAATCGAAGAGATTGAGTGATGTACGGTAGTCACCCAGTTCCTCTTCACCAAGCCATCCGTTCTTCTTCAAAACGTTGATGACATGTACCGCTTTCTGTCTTGCAGTGCGTGTGGGTTCATCCTCTTCTGTATCAACAAACTCGTCGTCTGACTGATCTTCAAAGTAATCGATTAATCGTTGGATGATAAGTTCACGGTCCCCCTGAAAAGCGTCTTCAATGGTGTCAATCGTATGATAGATGATGAAGATGCAGTCGACATAAGTCTTCTTATTAGGGGAGGAGAGCACACTGAAAAAATTGGGATGTATCGTGTCAAACAGATGTGCCATCGTTTCCTCCTTTATTTTTTATAAAATAAAAAAATATGAATTTCATATTAATTGTAACATGAATGATTCATATTTTCTATGATTTTTGACTTATTTGTTTTTTCCAAATGAAATTCTAATTTTCTTACCGTTAATGATTTTACCGTTGATCTCTTCTAAGCGTTTTAGTGCTGCAGGATGAATTTGAAATTCTGTCTCATGTTTATCCATCATGATATCTCCGACATTTTTTGGAAACATGTCAGCATGTTTTCTAAATATATCAAGAAGTTGAACGGGGCGGAGACCATCTTCTTTGCCTAAATTAATCTTCACTAGGCGATAATTCGTCGATCTTCTCGAATCTGTTTTTCTTTCAGAATGATCGTCTCTTTTGCGTCTAGAACTGGATCTATAATCGTCTTGATAGGATTCTCTACGCTTGCTTTGAGGTGCTTCAATTGGATCATACTCTTTGGGTTGATCAATTGTTTTTTCGATGAGTGCAGCAATGATTTGGTCCTTTGAAAAACCTTCTTCTTCAAGTTGATTGATGATGAAATCGTGCGTATTTTGGTTAGAGTCTACAAGATCTTTAAGTGCTTGATAATTTCTAACATTGACCTTTTCTTGGATATCTTCTATGGATGGAATGGGCAATTCAGTCATCTTCGTTTTGATGAAGCGCTCAATCATTTGAAGTTTTCCCCTCATCGATGGATAGACGAGTGATACTGAGATGCCAGATTTACCCGCGCGACCCGTACGTCCGATACGATGAACATAAATTTCATCTTCATAAGGAATTTCATAATTGATAACCATATCGACATGCGAGATATCTAGCCCTCTCGCTGCGACATCTGTTGCAATCAAATATTTAAGTCTTTTGACGCGAAATCTTCCCATGACATAATCTCTTTGTGATTGTTTGAGATCACCATGGAGTGCATCAGCCTCATAATGTCTTTTTTGTAAATAATCACTTAAAGCATCAACATCAACTTTCGTATTTGCAAAGATGATGGCAGAGTTGGGTTGATAGTAATCTAAGATACGGATTAAGAGCTGATCGCGATCAGATTTTTTAACCATGTAATAAATTTGTTCAACCTTCGAAACCGTCAGTGTTGGGGTTTCAATTCGAATAATTTCTGGTTGTTGTTGATACTTTTGAGCAACCTTCTTGATAAATGCCGGAATGGTTGCTGAAAAAAGTGCTGTTTGTCTTTCTTGTGGTGTATCCTTGAGCAGACGTTCAAGATCATCTTGAAAACCCATCTTGAGCATTTCATCTGCTTC
This sequence comes from Acholeplasmataceae bacterium, assembly GCA_034005105.1. Lineage (GTDB taxonomy): Bacteria > Bacillota_I > Bacilli_A > Acholeplasmatales > Acholeplasmataceae > Peloplasma. Next base: position 10,575 of record JAVEVJ010000023.1, read on the forward strand.
ATCCATCACGAGCACTTTGATATGTGAAAAATCAATCGTTCCTCGCTCCTGATGATCGATTGCACGACCTGGGGTAGCAACAACGATATGTGGTTTTTCTGATAATGCCTTAAACTGTTTGTTATACGATTCTCCACCATAAATGGATGTAACGCGTACCGCTTTGTTGAACTTAACAAGTTTGATAAATTCTTTGTACACTTGAAGTGTTAATTCACGTGTTGGGCATATAACAAGTGCTTGAATATGATGATCATTAAGATCCAATTTTTCCAAAATGGGTATCGCAAAAGCGAACGTTTTACCGGTTCCTGTTTGTGCTTGACCAATGAGGTCTCTTCCCTCTAACATCTTTGGGATAGCTTGGTGTTGAATCGCTGTCGTTTCCACGAGTCCAAGTGCATCGATAGCTTGTTTTGTTGTTTCTAAAATAGGTAATTCATTAAATAATAGATTCATTTTTTTCCTCAATTCTTTTAAACCTTTATAACTATACCACAGATAGCTAAAAAATACTATCAAAATTAACTTTATTATGGATAAAAATGCGTGATACTATAAAATAAAAAAAGACTCACCGAGTCTTCTTTCTTTCACAATTCTCACCTTCACAGAAATCGGTTTTAACATATTTTATTTCTGCTTGTGTTAAAGCTTCTAGTATTTGATTCTCATCATGTAATCCTGCAAGACGTATACGACCATCAATGCGTATGTGTGGAATCTCAAAAATGCCTTTGACAATCGCATTTTCTCTATTCATCTGTACTGCGTCATAGTAAGCATTTGTACTTAGTACTTCATCGACTTTGTTTGGATCTAAACCGATGCGATCAGCGATGCGTTTTAAAACATGATGCTGTGAAATATCTTGTTTTTCAACATAGTATGTCTTGAAGAGCTGTTTGTTGAACTCAAAGGCAAGATCACTTTTTTTAGCTAGATGAGAGAGCCTGTGTGCATCGATGACTTTGACAGGTCTAAGTGATCTAGGGAGTTCACCAAACATGATTTTGACCTCATCATCGGTTAAAACATGATGTTTAGAGAGAACTTCTTCAAACGTAGAGTTTTCTTCAGGCTCAAAAGAAGGTATCATTTCATAACTGCGATAGAGCAGCTCAAGATCCTCAAATGTGTATTTCTTATAGAGTTGTTCAATCACCTGATGTTGCTTGTAGCAAAGAGGTGATAAATAATCTAACCAAAATTCAAGTTTCATGGATGACACATTCCTTTATCTTTATCATGTGTTATTTTACTTGATTAACCCACGTTGTTCAAGTTTAATGCCTATCTACTGAGCTTGATAGACAACTTTTTCATCAACAATTGTCATAAGCACATGATCACGCTCAAAGTCACGTTCCATAAGTTTTTCAAGATCACAATCGAAGACACTAAAATCAGCAAGATATCCCTTCTTAAGATAGCCCCTTGGTTGTAACAAGGATTGTGCATGTGAACTTGTTGTATAGAGTCTAATTGCTTCTCTTACGCTCAATGCTTCATCACTTTCATAGACCCTATGATCTTCTTTTGAACGTCTATATACAGCATCTTTTATACCTAATAAAGGGTTAGGTGTTTCAACAGGAGCATCCGATGATCCAGATAGGATGAGCATGTTATCTAGATAGGTTTTCCAGGGAAATATGAGCTCTGGTTTTTGACTAAAATAGCGATAAGCTCTCGGAAGATCTGAAGATAGAAACTGCGGTTGTATGTCGAGTGTTATGGGTAGATTTTTCATCTGTTTCACCGTATGAATATCCGCCCATGTAGCGTGAATCATTCGATCTTTTTGTCCTGCTTTAGGTGGATGCTCACTCAATAATTGACACACATCAGACAAACCTTTATCACCAATCACATGAATAGCCACGGTTAAACCTAGTTTTCGTGCTCTTAAAAGAGCATGCTTAAATAAATCTTGACCCATCACGATTTCTCCATGACTATCTGATCCCTTATAGACTGCATGCATCAGTGCTGTTTTAGACGACATGGTGCCATCATAAAATATCTTGACTGCACCGAGTTCTAAGTAGGGATTAACTATACCCCATGATGCACCGGATGACTCAAAATCACTTAATACCTGGTGATGCATCAAAAGATGTGCACGAAAGGGGTGATCTTTGAGGGCTTGTTTAAATGCTTGGGTTGTCTTTTCAAATCCAAGGTAGTAATATAGATCATCTGAGTGTCCACCGGTGATACCGTAGCGATAGAGCTGATGGATAGCTCTTTTGATATGGTTAATCAATTCCTTTTGTGTCGGTTTAGGTATTTTTTGCATGATTTCAACCGCTTTTTCTTCTTTGAGGATACCTGTTTCATCTTCTATCTCAAAACGTCTGAGTGCATGCGAATTGAGCGTTAATCCGTGATAATCGTTGTGTCTTAGTACCACACTGATATCTTGAAAATGTCGATCCAAATCATGTTTGGTTATGCCCATATCTAAATAGCCAACCGCAAAGATGAAATCTGATGGATGATGGCTTTTTAAATGCTTGATGATCGTCTCTTGATCTTTGATATCATTTAGATGAATGGTATTTAGAAATTCACCATATCCAGCAATATGAAGATGGGCATCAACAAAACCTGGATAGAGATGACCACCTTGAAGATCGATCACCTCATCACAAAGCCTTAAATCCATCACGTCAAGTGCAACGATCTTACCATCTTCTGTTGTTAGTTGATGATAGATCGTATCCTTATCATCCATACTATGCATAAAGCCATTGATAAAACATTTCATACCATCACCTCATAGATAAAACTTCAATCATGATTTTACCATGATTGAAGTCATTTGTTTTTGAGAAAGGCTTTGATACGCTCGTAAGAAAAACCTCTTTGATAGAGCTTTTCGGTCATCTTTTGCTTGAGTTCATAGCCTTGGTATTTGTGACTATAGGTACGATGAATCTTTTGATACATGACTTCCATCAATTGATCTTCATCGATAGCGACATGAGGTGAGAGCTTAGCAAGTGCTGCTTCGATGATATCTTGTTGATAACCCTTAGCGAGTAACTGCATTTTAATCGTTTGAAATAATTGTTTTTTTGTCTTGTGTTTTGTCTTATTGGATTTTGCTAAAGCAACTTCATAGACGATCTGAAACTCATCATAAGATTTTTGAAAGAGTTGACCTAAAATGAGATCTGTGATTCCTTTTTGTTTGAGTTTAAACGTGATCATCTCAGGTCCCTCTTGATACTTTTTTAATTCGACATACGTCTTTGCATAGGAAAGATCATCTAAGTATTTTCGATCGATCAGATAATTGATGACCTGCTTTTGAACACTTAGTGGATAGGATGTGCCAGCAAGAAGTTCTTTCATCTCATGAACGGTTAACATTTTCTTTAGTTTTTTTAAACACCATCTCAAAGCGGATAAATACTGGTTTTCATCAAGAAATTGTTGAAAGGTCTTTTGATCAAGTGTGATGCCAACAGCCAAATGATATTTCATGATGAGTTCAGGTTGTACTGTGAAAGTATCTTGATCAAAGGTCACCTTGATCTCGTTTTTAAATTTCTTAATCTCTGTGATCTGTTTCATTTCAGCTTGATTTAATCACTTGAATGAGATGCTGTAATTCATCGTCTTTGGTAACGTCTAGTAAATAATCGACATAGAGCTCGTGGATCTTTCTTGCAGTTAAGAGATGAATCGTTTGTCCACTTAATTCAAATTCGGTATTGAATTGAAAAACGATATCTTTTGTCGCTTGATCAAAATAGCCATCTGTTCTCAGTTTATCTAAACCTTCGAGTTGGTAATAAACATTAAAGAAAGCTTGATAGTTTGCAAGCGAAGCGTAGACATAATCATAACTCATTTCACCATGATAAACTGGCATATCAATGGCGTGAATACCACTGGGATCAATGACATTGACAACAAGAGGTGTGTCAGATACATTTAAATGATCCCCATAAAACCAAGATCCTTCTGTATAGACCAGATAGTATCTGGTATTACGGATATCCTTAAGTCTTACTTGATTTTGATAGACACCTTTCCCATAGGTTGGTCTTCCATAAAGTTCATATCCACCTTCAACACTCAGTGCAGCAGCTAACACTTCAGCAGCCGATGCTGAGTGTTCGTTGACGAGCACTTTGATATCATAATCCTTGGGTGCTGAAAGTCCTCCATAAAAGGATTGAACCGTTCCACTCTTTGGTATCATGGTAAAAAGTGGAGCTTCTAAATTTCGTCTTAATAATTGTTGTGTAATACCGGGTAACATGGACTGTGCCCCTTGATTGTGAAGCGCTGTTAGTGCTCCACCTGGATTATCTCTTAAATCTAAAATGAGCGTTTTGTTTTCACCGTTTAATGTTTGGGTTTCGAGTTGATTCAAAATGTTTTGAAAAACTTGTGCAGTTCCTAAACTCGAATCGGTTGCTCCTGCAAAGCGTTCAATTTTGATATATGCAATATGCGTTTCATCTAAATCCTTGGTATAAGCAGTTGGTGTTAAGATTTCTTGATAGGTGATGGTCACAACCTCTTCTTGATCATCTGGATTTTTAACAATCAACGATTTGGTTTCTCCCAAATCACCTTTTAAGTAGTCGAGGACACTCTCCTGGTGATCTAAATCTTTAAAATAGATCGATGTTTCATCTTCAACAACGCCAACGATTAAGTCGTTGGGGTATATCTTTTTATGCGATGCCCCCTGAGGATAGACATAACCTACCCTGAGATCAAGACCCTCAAAGACAAAGCTAATGCCTACGCCTACAAACTTTTCATCATCCGATGGAGATGAAGCAAGTGGAACAGCTAACAGTCTGGTATAGGGATCGTTGTTGAGTTCTGCAATCTTATTGATACTTGCTTCCATGTTAGCGATAAATGCTTCATGAACCTGTTCATCATCGATATCATAATAATAGTAATTATCAAACGATTCCATGATGTAATCAAACATATCTCCAGCATTCGATGATGGAGATGATGGTAAAATACGTTCAGCAAAATAACCTGCTAAAAAGGCTAAAATCACACTGATTAAAAATAGAATGCTTAATTTTCTACTCACCATTTGGCACTCTCCCTACTAAATCCTTCTCCAAGTGCTTCCTTGGTCTTTGTGACGAAAGTAAAGGCTTTGGGATCAGTTAATTTAATGATATGTTTAAACATATAGAGTTGAGCACGATCAACCGTGCAAACAATCATGTCTTTTTCGAGATTTGAGTAACCACCAATCACTTTCATTTTGGTGATTCCTCGCTCCAACTTTTCATAGATTTGCTGTTGCATCAGTGCTGTATGGTCGGTGACAATAAACACAGTATATCCCGCCCTTCCCTCAATGGAGAGACGATCGATTAATAAACCACTGATCATCATCGCTCCAACAGCATATAAACCGAGCTGTACATTGATAATCATTGCGATTAAAATAATGGCTCCATCGGTGATATACATCGCTGTCGAGAAGGGAATATGCAAGTATTTATGCATAATGTTTTGAACGACATCGATACCACCTGTTGTCGCATTATTACGGATGACAACACCTAATCCAACACCTAAGAAGATTCCTCCAAAGAGCGCTCCTATCAAAAGTGGACTTTCTGTCATATATTGCATGATATAGTCAGATCTGACTGTTTTTTCTAATATCCAGATCACCGTAGGTGATAAAAGCGTTGCATAAGCTGTCTTCATAAAGAAGACTTTTCCTAAAACGAGCCATCCAATCATGAGGAGAATAAAATTGGCTATGTACATAAAAAGAGATACGGAAATGACATCCTGTAAGATAACAGATACCCCCATGACACCTCCAATGATGAGGTTTAATGGAAGTAAGAAAAAATAGAAACCAGCAGACATAATGATTACTCCTGCTGTAATTTCTAATATTTCACGCAATTTTGCTTTATTCATTCACATCACCTGCTTTGAGGTATGCATTGATAAATCCATCGAGTTCTCCATCCATGACGAGATCGACTTGTCCGACTTCATAGTTGGTTCGATGGTCTTTGACCATCTGATAGGGATGAAAGACATAGGATCTGATCTGTGAGCCCCATCCAATGTCTTTTTGTTCACCTTTGATGTTTTTTAGTAGTTCTTCTTGTTTTCTGATTTCTTCTTGCACGAGTTTTGCTTTTAAGACACTCATGGCTTGTTCTTTATTTTTGAGCTGTGAACGTTCGTTTTGACAGGTGACGACAATACCTGATGGTAAGTGTGTAATTCTAACAGCTGAATCTGTTGTATTAACACTTTGTCCACCTGCACCTCCACTTCGATACACATCAATCTTTAGATCTTCGTCTTTGATATCGATGTCGATATCATCATCAATTTCTGGCATGACATCCAGTGATGCAAAGGATGTATGACGTCTTGCATTGGAATCAAAAGGAGATATACGAACCAAACGATGAACACCACGTTCCGCCTTGAGATAACCATAAGCAAAGGGACCTTTAACAAGCAAAGTGACTGACTTGATGCCTGCTTCTTCACCTGCTTGATAATCGATGACTTCAACTTTGTATTTTTTCTTTTGAGCGTATCTGAGATACATGCGATAGAGCATATCAGCCCAGTCTTGGGATTCGGTTCCGCCTGCACCAGGATGAAGTTCTAAAATCGCATTGGATGCATCATAGGGACCACTTAAAATGGTTTCTACTTCAAAGGCTTTGAGTTCTTCATCAAATGACAACATATCCTCTTCGAGGAGTTGCCATTCTTCGCTTCCCTCTTCGCTTAATTGATACCACTCTTCAATCTGAGTCAATCTTTTTTCGAGTGAATAGAAGTGATCGAGTTTCTCGCGGATTGCAGTCGCTTCTTTGGTCACTTTTTTGGCATCTTTGGTGTCTTGCCAAAAATTGGGATGTTGCATCGTGACATTGAGCTTTTGATACGTGTCCTCTTGTTTTTGTGGACCGATTGCTTTTCTTAAATCGCTAATGCTTTCTCTAAATTGAGACATCATCTTATTCACATCATAGGTTTCCACAAAAACACCTCCTTATCGCCAAGGCAAATTGCGTTGTTGACGATTCTTTTTAACTTTAGGTTTCTTTGGACGCTGTTCTGTTCTTCCTTCGTTTGTCTGGGTGTTTTTGACAACAGCTTCTCTTTCAACATTATATTGAATCTGTGCACGAATGGCATATCGTGTCACATCTCTTGAAATACTATCAACCATTTCAGTAAACATCGATAATCCTTGTTGTTGATAAACAACGAGTGGATTTTGCTGACCATATGCTTGCAAGCTGACAGCTTGTCTTAGCTCACTCATCGCATCGATATGACGCATCCAATAGGTATCGATCACGCGAAGCATAACCACTTTTAGAAATTCATTGTATATTTCTGGCGGAACCATGTCTTTTTTACGGTTGAGTTCTTTTTCTGCAAGTTCTAAAATGTAGTTTTCAAGTTCCTTTTCATCCATCTGTTCAATTGTTTCTTTGACCAAGGTGTTGGGCATAAAGATATTACCGTTGAAGGTTGCGATGATGTTATCGTCATCAATTTTATATTGGTTCTTACCCACTTGATGAATAAACTGATTTAATGTTTTAGTTAAACTGGACTTAACGGTCTCTCTTACTTGATTTTCAATCGAGTCGAGCGTTAAGACATCACGTCTTTCTTTATAGATGATTTCACGTTGCTTGCGCAGTACATCATCATATTTCAAGACATTTTTACGGGTATCATAGTTGTTACCTTCAATACGTCTTTGTGCTGAGGATACAAATCTTGAAAAAAGTTTAGAAGCGAGTGGTTCACCTGTTGTATTGAGACGTTCAAGCATTTCAACTCTTCGCTTGAAAGACTCACCACCGAATCGCTGCATCAACTCATCTTCAGCTGAAAGATAAAAACGGGAGTAACCTGGATCACCTTGACGTCCTGAACGTCCTCTTAACTGGTTATCGATACGTCTTGATTCATGACGTTCACTACCGATAACTGCAAGACCACCGAGTTCAACAACACCTGCTCCAAGTTTAATATCGGTACCACGACCAGCCATGTTGGTCGCAATCGTCACAGAACCCATCAGACCAGCTTTAGCGACGATTTCTGCTTCACGTTCGTGATTTTTAGCATTGAGCACTTCATGATTAATCCGTCGTTGTTTGAGTAAACGGGAAACGATCTCTGATGTTTCAACTGCGATGGTACCAATCAAAATAGGTTGTCCAACTTTGTGTCTTCTCTCGACTTCATCACAGAGTGCATTCAGTTTATCATCCATGTGCGCATAGATATAATCGGGTTCATCTTTTCTGATAACAGGAGCGTTGGTTGGAACTTCAACAACATCCATATTGTAGATATCTCGAAATTCTTCTTCCTCCGTTTTCGCCGTACCAGTCATACCTGATAACTTTTTATACATTCTAAAGAAGTTCTGATAAGTGATTGTAGCAACCGTAACAGTTTCTTTTTTAATTTGAACCCCTTCTTTAGCTTCCAAAGCTTGATGGAGTCCTTCTGAAAATTGTCGACCTCTTAAGATACGACCAGTGAACTGGTCGACGATTAATACTTCACCATCTGATACGACATATTCAACGTCGCGGCTCATAATATGAACAGCACGCAATGCATTGTTGATATGATGAACGAGTGTGACGTGTTTTAAGTCATAGAGGTTTTCAAGTTGAAAAATCTGTTCGGCACGTTTAATGCCTGAAGGTGTTAATGCAATCGTTTTAGATTCAATATCAATTTCGAAATCCTCATCGCGAAGTGATTTCGCAAAGCGATCAGCGGATTGATAGAGGTTATAGTTATTTTTTTCACCACCGGAAATAATGAGTGGTGTTCTGGCTTCATCGATTAAAATGGAGTCAACTTCATCGATGATGGCGTAGTTGAGTCCACGCTGTTGAACCATATCTTTAGCATAGAGAACCATGTGGTCTCTTAAGTAATCAAAACCAAGTTCAGCATTGGTTGAATAAAGAATGTCACAGTCATATGCTTCTCTCTTTTGATCTCTTGTGATATCTCTTAAATTGAGGCCAACAGATAAACCTAAAAAGCGAAAGAGATCACCGATATCACCATAAGCTTCACGCTTAGCTAAGTATTCGTTTACGGTTACGATGTGAACACCTTCACCATTGAGTGCAGAAAGATAGGCAGGCATAACCGCTGTGAGGGTTTTACCTTCACCGGTTTTCATTTCAGCGATATTACCGTGAAAAATAGCCACAGCACCTAAAACTTGAACATAGTAGGGAAATAGTTTCGTGACACGTCTGGATGCTTCTCTAACGACAGCAAATGCCTCTGGCATGATGCTCTCGAGTGATTCTCCTTGCATATAACGTTCTTTGAAAATAGGGGTTTTTGCTTGTAGTTCCTGATCGGATAACTGTGCCATCTCATTTTCTAGTAAGAAGACTTTATCAGCTATTTTCTTCGCTTCCTTAAGTTCTTTTTTACCGGCATCAAACCATTTTTTTAGCATAGATACACATCCTTTTCGTCTTTATTATATTACTATAATAAGGCCGTTTTTACAAGACATATTACCCTTTATGGGAAAATACCATAATCTTAAAAATGAACAAAAAAAGGATTCCACGGAATCCTCTTTATTTGTTTAAGAATTAAAAGTCAAATTTTACATCTTCGCGCTTAACTGCTTCTGCTTCGAAGAATGCTTTCTTTTCAAACTTCTTCCAGTTCGCAATCATGCTGCTGGGGAAAACGACAACTTTTTGGTTGTAGTAAGATACATTCGAGTTGTAAACACGGCGTGCTGCCTGTAGATTTTCTTCAACTTCCATGGTCGCATCTTGAAGTTTGCTAATATTTTGTGAAGCCTTTAGATCAGGATACTGTTCAACCACGACGTTTAATGCTTGTAGTCCGCGTGATACTTCGTTGGCAAATTCTTGTTTTTCAGCAATCGAAGCATTGTGACCTGGTTGTCTCATTTGAACAACTTTGGTCAATGTTTCTTGTTCATGTTTCATGTAACCTTTAGCGGCTGAAAACATTTTTGTCAATAAATCAAAACGCTTTGTTAAAGCAACATCAATACTTGATTCTGATTCATCAATCTTGACGAGCATGCGTCTAAAACTGTTGATGGTTGAGATGATCCATCCGATGATAATAATTACTAATAAACCTACTGCTAATCCAATGTATAGTCCTGGCATAATTTATATTCTCCCTTCTAGAGTGTATTTTTAAATTTAGAACTATCTAACCGCAATTCATTGATAATTGCGGGAATAAGATTGATATCCACCATGAAGTCTTTGAGTCCTTCTTCAGTAATCGGTGTCTTAAGGGATATTTCCATATAGTCTCTTCGATCGTTTACACCAACATGAAGTTCGTTACCTTCATAATAATATAAAATAGAGCCTTTGTGTAATTTTTCAAGTTCCATTAACTTTTCAATCATGGATGAAGTAATGTGATAAAATCCATATTCCTGCGTCGAAGCCCATATAGAGAATTTTTTATTAAATTCAATGGATTCGGTTTCAATCTTCACCAAGTTATTGGTTTTAACTTGCCAACCTCTTCCTTCAGCAATCTTTAGGATATCTTTAAAGTGTCTTTCAAATTTATAGATGTACCAACGACCCTTAAAATAGGTTTGATAGGAAACGTGAACATTACCTTTGGAGTCTCTTGTTTCAACCCTTTCTTTGAGATCAACATCTGAAACTTCAAATTGAACACTTTTATATGTACCTCTGATATAATCTTCACCACTAAAACGATCGGGTCGTTTAACCATACCTGTTTTCATGATGGTAGCAATTGGAATGGTTGCTCTTGCATCATAATAGACATTGTCAAAAGATTCTTGTAGAAGTGTTGTGATGAGATCGCTTTTGATGAGCGTCCGAAATGAACTTCTAACTGCTGCTGATTGTCCAAAGAAGACAAACGATACAATTGCAACAACTGCAGCAACGATAAATAGTGGTAAGAGTTGCGTTAAAAATCCAATCAAACCAATCAGGAGTGCAATCACAATGAAGAGTGTCCCCATTTTGAGTTTTTTGTTATAATCCTGATAAAGTCTTTGACGTCTTATTTCAAGTTTAGCTAAGTTTTCCATGTTTTCACCCTAGCACTTATTTTATAATAGTTCTTCAAAGATTGCAATCATATCAATCTTTTCCCACGTAAATGCTTCATCTTCTCT
>JAVEVJ010000087.1:0-4488 GCA_034005105.1 Acholeplasmataceae bacterium
GAAATTTGCAGAAACAGGTCCTGAATTGGAACTGAATGCTGCGATTCAAAATCAATGGAAAGAATTTGAATATGTTCAACATAAGCGAAGACGTTGTTGGACCAAGCCTATAGCCTAACAAAAAAGCGACCGAGTCGCTTTTTTTCAGACTGTTGAAAAAAGCCAATTTCGAAGTTCAGTCATACACTGAAGTTTCAAAACTAGCTTTTTTCAACAGTCTGAAGCAGTTATACTTCATAACTGCTTAAAAAACTAACGAATATAATTAGGTCCAAGAAACAATGAGATCCATCTTTCCTCGAAGTTCTAGATCATAAGTGGATCCTATAACGATCAGATGATCTCCTTTTTTCAGTCTTTCACCATTCAGTGTACCTTCGCCATCAATTACTGACATCAGCTTAAAGTGATTCGATTTGAGTGACAACTCATCTTTGATTGACCAACGCTCTACGGTAAAAAATTCATTGGAAACATAACGTGTGATCGTGGATGTCTTATAGTTTAATACTTTAGCTTCCGGTGTAGAATCCACGTGAGGAACACGTGTGACTTCAATAGACTGACTTAAATGAAGCTCTCTTGTATGACCCAAGTCATCTTTTCGATCATAATCATAAAGTCGATAGGTCGTATCAGATGATTGTTGTGTCTCTAAGATGAGTAATCCTTTACCAAGGGCATGAATGGTTCCAGATGGAACATAGATGAAATCCCCTTTTTTCACCTTTTTTTCAATCAGAAGTTCCTTAAACTCATGATGATCAATCATTTTTTTAAGTTCTTCTTTTGTCTTTGCTCGATGTCCATAAATGATCTTTGCATCCTGATCCGCTTCTAAAACGACCCAGCATTCTGTTTTACCCAGATCATTTTCATACGTTTTCGCATAGGCATCATCTGGATGTACCTGGACGGATAGATCATCATTGGCATCGAGTATTTTCGTTAATAGGGGAAAGCGTGGTGCTGTCATGTGGTTAAAAAACTCACGATCATGTTGATAGACATCTTCAAGTGTTCGACCCTTGAAACGTCCATTTTTAATGACAGATGAACCATTGGGATGTGCTGATATCGCCCAGCATTCTCCGGTTTTTTCATAAGGTAGATCATAACCAAACGATGTCTTTAGTTTTTGACCTCCCCAAATTCGTTCTTTAAATACAGGTTCTAAGAATAAGATATCCATTGTATACACCTCATGTCTATTATACGTTATGATTCCTCTTTTTTATCTAAAGACATGAAAAACGACAAAGAGAGGAAATGCCTTGTCGTCTTTCATGTTAAAGCAATTTTTCGATTTCTTTTGATATCAGTTCATAGCCTTTTGGACTCACATGAAGTCCCTCCAAGGTGTAATCCTTATGAAATCTACCATGTTCATCTTTAAGTATCTTTTGGATATCAAGGTAGATAACTCCTTCAATCGTTTTTAATAAGGCGTTGAGTTTATCGATTTCATGGTTACTTCTCGGTAGAACCGTCATGGGATCTAAGGTCTCATTGACGGGGTAAACGGATTGAATCATGATCTTTGTTTCTGGGTTATTGTGCCTGATCTTAGAAACAATCTCCTGATACCTTTCAAAGATATCTTGGGTATTCGTTTTTAAAAGCGCATAGTCATTGGTACCAATCAATAGGACTACAACGCTTGGTTTTAGTTCATCAACGGATACATCTAACCGGTTGATGACACCAGGTGTGGTATCACCACCGATTCCTCTGTTATAAACTAAACGTCCTGGAAAGTGCTCATAAACGTTATAATCTTGTGTAATCGAATCTCCAAGAAAGACAATTCCTCCTTTTGGAACTTGCTGATTTAAAACTTTAAAGCTTTTAATCTTGTTATCATAGCCAAATTTAGCAATCAGTTCGAAGAAGCTCTGAGCTCCAACCCTTTTTGCGTAGCGATACATGATTAAATTGGAAATCGGTAAAGCGACAAGAAGTATGCCAATCAAAAGATATTCAAGCATTAGCGAACACCTGCTTTGATGATGATACAATGCTTATCCAAACAGCGCATGCGCACACGTTCAATAGTTGCAGGAATAATAAATGTTTCCGCATAATGAACTTCAAAGGGCTTAAATGCGCCATCCAGTGATTCAATGATTGCACTTTTTCCTTCGACAAGATTACCCATATTAACCGATCCGTTCAAATCAAATTCAACGTTTTTATCAAAGATAAAGCGTCTTGTTTCTAGGAATTCTCTTTCATGTAAACCGGTAATCTCTTCGTGATCTGAGATTTTCTTAACCGGATTGATCAGTTCTCTTTCAACCCAGGATGTTGTTCTATCATACTGTAAGTTTTTAAGTCCATGTTCTAAGTGAACTGGACGTGGCTTACCATCTAGACCCAAACGACCCCAGTCCCATAGCTTAAAGGTAAAGATATAGACACATGCACTGATCTCTAAAACCATCGTATTGGTTCCAGAACAGTGAATTGTACCTGCAGGAATCAAGAAATGATCATGTTTTTTTGCAGGAAACTTATTGACATAGTTTTCTGCAGGAAATAAAGCATCTCCTGTTTCTGAAGCTCTGAGATCGCGTTCAAATGATCTTCGATCAATACCTTCTTTAAAACCTAGATAGACCACTCCATCATCTTTTGCATCCAAAATATAGTAAGATTCATCCTGTGTATAGGTCATACCAAACTGATCCTGTATGTATTCGGTCAGAGGATGGACTTGAAGCGATAGATTTCCACCTTCCATCGTATCTAGTAAATCAAAGCGGATGGGAAAATTTTTACCGAAGCGTCCATGAACGCGGTCTCCCATCAGTTCTCTGGGTCGAAACTGCACGAGATCTTGTGCGGGTAGTTCAATGACATTTTTACCAAAGCTTACCATAATGCTGTTCTCTTCTGGAACACCATCAAAACTCCAAGCATAGTTTTTTTCCTTAGAATCTAAGTTCATCACTTCTTTCATCCATTGACCACCCCAAACACCTGGATCAAAATAGGGAACCATTCTAAAGGGTCTTTTGATGATGTGATCAAGAAGCTTCACATAGTTTTCATACGTGATCATCTTCGGTTCATCTAGAACGTTATAATCGATGATAAAATCTAGTTTAGAATAGATAGCATCCTTGATGCGGTCAGCAACACGCCACTCGATAAAATAGCCACGCTTGTACTTTCTTAAAATATCTTCATCTTTATTATGCTTCTTAAAGTTTGACAATCCTTTTCGATAACGAAGTTGAATTTCCCAACGGGTTAAACTGACATGAACGAGCATGTCACCTTTAATAAGTGATGCTCCAAATCCATAAACGACCACACGTCCTTCATGATTTTGAATCATCGCTTTCACTGATTCAATCCTCTCGCTATCGTAAAAATCATCAATTCGATGATGTGAAAACAGACCAAAAACGCGATCACTTGTCAAATTTCTTTCAAGCATTTGGTCGATTTGTTCTTCTGTCTTGGAGAAAGATTCGATATTGATCACAAGTGAAGCATCCAAATGATCGATGATATCTCTTTTCAAGCGGATTAAATCAATGCCCGGATATGTTTCCATGACGATCAGTCGCTTCTTACTTTCACGCAGTGCAGAAACGATTTCTCCTTTTCCGTAATAACTTCCCTTCTCCGATGAAGAAATGGTTATTACCGGTTTTTTTACATATTCGGATTTAAAGTTTAAGTATCCCATCATTGTCATTCCCTTCTTCGATTTCCCCTAACTGCACGTGATAGGGATGAAATACTTTTTTTAAGTGATAACTTACGATTACGCCATAAAGTCCTACTGCAACAAGCAGTAAACTGATATGGATAAACATCAACAAGATAACCAGTGCTAAGCTTCCAAGAAGCTTGATATTGATCCATAGATTCATATTGGACATCAACAACACATTTTTAATCAAATGACCGATATGTTTCGTTTTAAAGTTTGATATAACTGGAAACACATAGATCGTAAAGATCATCCATTCATACATCCCAAAGATGGCCAAAACCAAGAGGATGACTAAATCATTATTTAGGCTGTAATGATACATCATGTAGAGTGGTATGCCAAGAATAATCAAGAGTATCCATACCAGTGTACTTTCCTTAAAGTTTTCTTTGAAACTTTTGATAAACAGGGGAAATACACTGGTAGGTTCCTTGGTTTTTAGCACTTGAGCAGCTACGCGAAACATTGCGGTCGTTGCTGCACCAAAGGTTACTAATAAGCCGAAAAAGCTCGCCAAAAGCCAGAGGAAATTGACATAGACAAGATCCGTAAACTTTTTGAAGAGCTCTTTAAGCATAAACTACTTCTTCAGCTTCGTGAATAAGAAGAATCCACCCACACCAACAACTGTAACACCGAGGATAACGATGATCAGTAAGGTTGTGTTAAAGAAAGATCCGGTCACTTCAAAGGATTCACCTTCGACGAAAATAACTTTACCTGTGAAATCTCCATCAGGTGCAGCTGCATCATAGTGA
>JAVEVJ010000024.1:0-20799 GCA_034005105.1 Acholeplasmataceae bacterium
TCAATGATTGCCATTGGCGCAGCATCACCGCGTCTTGGAATCGTTTTAATAATACGTGTATAGCCACCATTTCTATCCTGGTAGCGGGGACCGAGTTCAGAGAATAATTTTTGAAGTGCATTTTGGCCTTCTTTGACTTCTTCAAAACGAACGGTTTCTGCAGCTTGTCTACGTGATGCAAGTGTATTTTCCTTCGCTAAAGTAATCATCTTGTCGGCAAGTTTCTTCAGTTCTTTTGCCTTCGCTTCAGTCGTCACGATACGTTCGTTGATAATGATATCGGTCACGAGGTCGCGAAGGAGGGCTTTTCTCTGATCGCTGGTGCGTCTTAATCTACTATAAGCCATGATTTACTCCTTCTCTTCATCGTCAAAATGAAATTTTGCTTCTTTATTTGCGCTGTTTTCAAATTCTAAGCCATGTTCAGAAAGCTTTTCTTTAAGTTCCTTGAAGGACTTTCTTCCCAGACTTCTAAAACGCATAACATCCTCTTCGGTCAAACGGACAATCTGACCGACGGTATAGATACCGGAACGCTTTAAACTATTGAATAGGCGAACCGATAGGTCAAGCTGTTCAATCTTCATATCAAGCTTCTTGTTGACAGGTTCTTCTTCCTGTTCGAAAATGAAGTCCGTCGTCTGTGCTTTTTCACTGATCTGAACGATAACATCTAAGTAATCGATGAGCATCTTTGATGCAAGCGCTAAAGCTTCTTTTGCTAAAATCGCACCATTGGTTTCGATCTCAAGCATCAGTTCATCTGCGTCACCTCTTGTTTTTTCAACATGATAGGATACGCGAATAACGGGTGTATAGATCGCATCGATAGGAATGATGCTCTTCTCATTTTTAGAAAAGTTCTTGTTCTTATCTGCTGATACATAACCTACACCACGTCTGACCGTTACTTCCATTGCTAATCTGCCGTTATCCGCAAGATTGGCAATGATTTGATTGGGATTGATAATTTCAACACCGTCAACATGATTGAATTCCTTTGCCGTTACTGGACCAGCACCGACAGCATAGAGCTCAAGTTTTTGTTCAAAGTCAGGGTCATTAGAATCAACTGCGAAGATGACCTTCTTTAAGTTTAAGACAATACCCATAACGTCTTCGTAGACGCCTTCAATGGTCGAAAACTCATGTTCAACACCATCGATTTTTATATTGACAATAGCTGCACCAGGAAGTGATGATAATAAAACACGTCTGAGTGCATTTCCAAGTGTTATACCATATCCTCTTTCAAGTGGTTTAATTACGAAGCGTCCTTTATTGCCGTCAACAGATATTTCTTCAACTGCGGTTGGTTTTTCAAATTTTAAATCTTTCACAAGTTACCCCTCCTTTAAATTAGCCACGTGGACGTTTGGGTGGTCTGCATCCGTTGTGTGGAACTGGTGTTACGTCTTTAATTGCAGTAATTTCAAGACCTGCTGCCTGCAAAGAGCGAATGGCTGCTTCTCTACCAGGACCAGGTCCTTTGACAGATACTTCAACTTTAATCATACCGTTATCCATTGCAGCTTTTGCTACAGCTTCTGCTGACATCTGTGCTGCATAAGGAGTTGATTTTTTAGATCCTTTGAAGCCAAGTGCACCTGCACTGCTCCATGCGATCGCATTTCCATCCATGTCGGTAATCGTTACAATCGTGTTATTAAAGGTTGTGTGAATGTGTGCAACACCAAGGGGAATATTCTTCTTAACCTTACGTTTTGTTGTCTTTTTCTTAGCCATGTCTTATTCCTCCTTTACTTCTTCTTACCGGTGACTGCCTTGGGCTTACCTTTTCTGGTACGCGCGTTGTTACGTGTGTTTTGTCCACGAACGGGCAATCCTTTACGGTGACGAATGCCACGATATGATCCGATTTCCATCAAACGTTTGATGTTGAGTGTCACTTCTCTACGTAAGTCACCTTCGGTGACATACTTGGTCATTTCACTACGAATCCGATTTAATTCGTCTTCTGTTAAGTTTTTTACGCGAGTGTCTTCATTGACATCTGCGTCTTTTAAAATTTGTTTGGAAAGGGATGTACCAATTCCGTATACATAAGTTAACGAAACCACGACGCGCTTGTCGTTTGGAATGTCAACGCCTGCTATTCTTGCCATAGTTTCCTCCTACTATCCTTGTCTTTGATTATGTCTTTTATTTTTCTTATTAATGACATAAATTTTTCCTTTGCGCTTGACGATGATATCGTCTTCGCTTCTCTTTTTTACGGATGCTCTAACCTTCATATCATTTCCTCCTTATTTGCGGCGATAGGTGATACGACCGCGTGTTAAATCGTATGGTGATAACTCTACAGTTACTTTATCACCAGGTAAAATGCGTATGTTATTCATGCGGATTTTACCAGATACGTGTGCCAAAACGATATGACCGTTTTGGATAAGTTCAACTTTGAACTTGGTATTAGGTAATATTTCGATTACTCTAGCTTCGACTTCTATTAAATCTTCTCTTGGCATAGATTCACTCCTTTTTTGCAATGCTTAAAATATCATATCCAGTTTCCGTGATCACAATCGTGTGCTCAAAGTGAGCAGACGGTTTATGATCCGTTGTTACTGTTGTCCAATTATCAGACAAAACTTTTACGCGTTTAGTCCCGAGATTAACCATCGGTTCAACGCAAAATGTCATTCCCGGTTTAAGTACCGGGCCTTGCTTTGGCTTTCCGAAGTTTGGAACATAGGGATCTTCGTGAAGATCACGACCGATACCGTGACCGGTAAATTCTTCAACGATTCCGTAGCCAAAGGGTTTGACGTAAGATTCGATCGCGTGTGATATATCTGAGACGTGATTACCTGGTTTAGCTTGTTCCAAACCAATGTAGAGACTTTTTTCTGTCACTTCAAGAAGCTTTTTAATTGCTTCACTCACTTCACCTACTGGGTAGGTTGTCGCAGAATCTGCGTGATATCCCTTATAAATAACGCCAAAATCTAAGGTAATAATGTCTCCTTCTTTTAAGATATGCTTAACTGAAGGAATACCGTGAACAACAACTTCATTGATGGAAGTACAGATGGATCCTGGAAAACCATGATACCCTTTGAACGATGGAGTACCTCCCATTTTTTTAATAAAATCTTCGGCGAGTGTATCGAGTTGATGTGTGCTAATGCCAGGTTTAAGATGTTCAGCTAACATCTGTCGTGTTAAATCCAAGATGCGTCCAGCTTCACGCATCAACTCAATTTCACGTTGTGATTTGATTAATATCAATTCATCTCACCTAATACTTTCTGAATTGCACGATCTGTGTCATCGATACCATGTGAACCATCGACTTCGATCAGTGTGCCTTTTTCTCGATAGTAACCGACGACGGGTGCTGTCTGCTCTTTGTAGACCTTCAAACGCCATCTAACGGTTTCTTCCATATCATCCGCGCGCTGGATTAGTTTACCACCATCAACATCACAGATGCCCTCGACTTGAGGTTTTTTATTGATGGTGTGATATACCGCACCACATGTTGAGCAGACACGTCTACCCGCAATGCGTTTGATAATCACTTCATCTGTTGCATCAATGTTAATGACTGCTGTCAGTTTCCAGTTCAAATCTTCAAGCATCTGGTCAAATGCCTTCGCTTGTTCGATGTTACGTGGATAACCATCGAAGAGAAAACCTTGTTTACAATCTTTTCTCATCAATCGATGTTTGACAATCTCGTTCGTGATCTGATCAGGAACAAGCTCGCCGCGATCGATATATGCTTTAGCTGTTTTGCCAACGGCTGTTTTATCTTTATAAAGTTCTCTAAAAATATTACCTGTCGAAATATGTGGAATATGATAATGCTTAACCAGTAATTCGGCTTCAGTGCCCTTTCCTGATCCAGGAGGACCCATCAATACGATGCGCATTGTCATAACCTCCACTTACTTGAATATTCCGCTATATTCTGCCTGGCTTGCGTCAGTTTCAACTTGTTGTGTTGTTTCAATAGCAACACCGACGATGATGAGCAAGCTTGTACCACCGAGTGTAATTGCTGTTGCTTCTTGACCTTCAAATCCGAAGACGATGGAAGTCAATATAGGTAGAATAGCTAATACAACGAGATATACTGTACCGATAACTGTTATTTTGAATAAGAGTTTGGCAATAAAATCTTTGGTTTCGATACCTGGACGAACACCTGGAACATAAGCATTTGATTTTGTTAAGTTTTCTGAAATCTTTTCTGGGTTGATGGTAAGGAAGGAATAAAAGAAGGAGAAAACAATAATTAAAATCACGTACAAGATAAATCCAATGGGTTCTTGATAGTCAAAGATACTTGCTATCCAAGCTCCTATTCCTGCGGTAGAACCGCCGGTAAATCCAACAACGGTGAGCGGAATACTTAAAATTGTTTGTGCAAAGATGACGGGGATTACGCTTGCGCTGTTGATACGCATGGGTATATGTGAATCTGATTTGCCTTGTCTGTTCGCATATTGAATAGGAATCTTTCTAACCGCGATATGCATGAACACAACACCTAAGAGAATTCCAAAATAAAGTACAAGGATGAGGATGAAGAAGACAATGTCCCATCCACCTGTTCCATTCACAATATATTTGGACCATAGGGTTGTCCACATAGCGGGTAAGCTTGTCACAATACCTGCAGTAATTAAAATCGATACACCATTACCAACACCACGTTTTGTAATCAAATCAGCTAACCAGATGGCAAGTGCGGTACCACCAGTCATCACGAGTGCCATATAAATATAGAATAAATAACGGAACTGTTCGACAACCGATGCTTCAAGTGAAGGAACCAAGACACTACCGTTAACGCTCATACCGATAATTAATGCAAAAGCTTGAATAAATGCTAATGCAACGGCTGAATAACGTGTGATACGGTTGATCTTCTGTTTTCCGACTTCACCCTGTTCGCTCCATTCCTTGAAGGATGGAACAACCATTTGAAGCATTTGAATCGCAATGGATGCGGTAATATAGGGAGAAATCCCAAGTGCGAGAATCGAGAAACGTTCGAGTGCTTGACCACTGAAGTTATTCAAAATGGCAACAAACGATCCACTTGATTCCATAAAATTGACAATCGCAGCGGTGTCAAAAAGAGGAATGGTAATATGACTTGCAATTCTAACGACCAATAGAATGAACAATGTGAATGCTAATCGTAGCATCACTGTTTTATTACTTAGAATTCGTTTTATACGCAGCCACACTTTACATCACCTCGACAGTTCCACCAGCTGCAACGATCGCTGCTTCTGCAGCTTTCGAAAATACATGTGCTTTGACGGTTAACTTCTTTTCTAATGTTCCGCTACCGAGTACCTTCACACCATCGTTAAGTTTTTTCAAAACGTTTCTTGCGACCAAGACTTCTGGTGTAATGATTTCACCATCATTGAACTGGTTCAAGTCGTAAAGATTGACTACAGCATATTCCTTACGGTTAACGTTATTGAATCCACGCTTTGGAAGTCTTTGGAAAAAAGGAATTTGTCCACCTTCAAAGCCTGGACGGGGTCCGCCACCCGAGCGTGCAAGTTGACCTTTGGATCCTTTACCAGATGTTTTACCTGTTCCAGATCCTGGACCTCTACCAACACGTTTACGGTTCTTACGAGCACCTTCAACAGGTTTTAGTTCGTTTAACATGTGTCGTCCTCCTACTCTACTTCTTGTACGTCAACCAAATGAATGATCGTATTTACCATTCCGGTAATGGCTTCATTAGCCTCTTTTACCACACTTTGATTAACTTTCTTTAGTCCTAATGCATGTGCTGTTTTAACTTGATTAGGCTTGCGTCCAATCAAACTTCTTTTTAATGTGATTTTGAGTTTCATTAGACCAACTCCGATACATCTACACCGCGAAGTGCAGCAACTTTTTCAGGTGTTCTAAGTTCTTGTAAACCTTTGAAGGTTGCACGAACCATGTTGATTGGTGTGCTTGAACCTAATGATTTAGAAAGAATATCAGTGACGCCGGCGAGTTCGAATACAGCACGGACCGCACCACCAGCGATAACTCCAGTACCTTCAGATGCTGGTTTCAAAAAGACTTTACCTGCACCGAATTCTCCGGTAACCTGATGAGGAATGGTTGTACCAACGATGGGTACTTCAATTAAATTTGTTCTTGCTTGTTCAACAGCTTTTTTGATCGCGTCGGGTACTTCGGATGCCTTGCCGGTACCAAAGCCAACTTGACCTTGTTTGTTGCCGATAACAACTAAGGCTGCGAAACGGAAACGACGTCCACCTTTAACAACTTTGGTGACGCGGTTAATGGCAACGACACGTTCTTCGAACTGGTTGTCGTTTTGTTCTTCTTGTGTAAATCTTTCTCTAGCCATGTTCATCCTCCTTAGAATTGCAATCCAGCTTCACGTGCTGCATCTGCGAGAGCTTTGATACGTCCGTGGTATAAATAACCACTGCGATCAAAAACGACTGATGTAACGCCTTGAGCTAGTGCTTTTTCAGCAATCAATTTTCCAACTGCCTTAGCTGCTTCAATATTTGAATACTTAAGACCTAATTCTTGTGTACGTGCAGAAAGCAATGTTGTTTGTTTTTCATCATCAATAATCTGAACATAGATCGCTTTATTGGATCTGTAAACAGATAATCTTGGACGTTCAGCACTACCTACAACAATCTTGCGGATACGAAGATGACGTTTTTGTCTTGTTTCATTGCTTGATATTTTCTTAATCATATTAGTATCCTCCTTTATTTAGCAGTTTTTCCGGCTTTACGTGGAACGTACTCATCAACATAACGAATACCTTTTCCAAGATAGGGTTCTGGTTTACGAACACTTCTGATCTTAGCCGCAAATTCACCAACGAGTTGCTTATCAGCACCTTCGATGATAATATCTGTATTCTTAGGAATGGTAACGTTTAATCCTTCAGGAATCTCAAGTTCAACAGGATGTGAATAACCCATTGATAAATTGACAACTTTTCCTTGAAGTGCTGCACGATAACCAACACCACGAATTTCTAACTGCTTCTTAAAGCCTTCAGATACACCAGTAACCATATTTGCCAATAAGGCACGGGTTGTACCATGTATCTTACGTGAAAATATTTCATCATTTGGACGAGATACAGATAGTTCTGTTCCTTCCAGCTTGATGGTGAGCATTGTGTTAAATGTGAATTCAAGTTGACCTTTAGGACCCTTGACAACCACGTGATTGTCAGGATTAACCGTTACAGTAACGCCAGCAGGAACATGAATCACTTTATTACCTATACGTGACATAATATCCTCCTTTAATTACCATATGTAGGCGAGCACTTCGCCGCCAACTTGAGCTAAACGCGCTTCACGATCAGTCATAATACCCTTGGAAGTAGAGATGACAGCAATGCCAAGTCCATTTAATACCTTAGGTAAGTTTTCTACTGAAGTATAAACACGAAGTCCTGGTTTCGATATCCGCTTTAAACCCTTAATTACACGTTCTTTTGTTGAAGTGTATTTTAGGGTAACGACTATTTTGCCTTGAACTCCATCTTTGACTACACTGTAATCAACGATGAACCCTTCTTTCTTTAGAACCGATAAGACATCAGCCTTTAGACGAGAAGCTGGCATTTCCACTTTTTCATGACGCATTCTGTTTGCGTTGCGAATACGAGTGAGCATATCCGCGATTGGATCAGTCATAACCATAGTTCTTCCTCCTCTTACCAGCTTGCTTTTTTAACACCAGGGAGTTCTCCCTTATGTGCTAATTCACGAAATGTTAAACGTGACAAGCCAAACTTGCGCATATAGCCTCTTGGGCGACCATCGAGTGAATCGCGATTTCTTAAACGTGTGGGTGAAGCATTTCGTGGAAGTTTAGAAAGTGCAGCGTAATCGCCTTTTTCTTTTAATTCAGCACGAATGTCTTGATAACGTTCTACGATTTCACGACGCTTTGCTTCTTTTACTATTTTTGATTTTTTTGCCATAGTGCGCCTCCTTACTTCTTAAACGGCATGCCGAGGAGTGTCAAGAGTTGACGACCTTCTTGGTCTGATTTAGCCGTTGTTACGATAACAATGTCCATACCACGAACTTTTTTAACTTTGTCGAGGCTGATTTCAGGGAAAATGATTTGTTCTTTGATTCCTACGGTGTAGTTTCCGCGACCATCAAACGAATTGGATGAGATACCTCTAAAGTCACGTACACGTGGGAGTGCAATATTAATCAATTTGTCAATGAAGAACCACATACGGTCTCCACGAAGTGTCACTTTTGCACCAATAGCCATACCTTCTCTAAGTTTGAAGTTAGAGATGGAGTTTTTAGCTTTGGTAATCTGTGGCTTTTGACCAGTGATTGCTCTTAATTCTTCCACAGCGTCATCTAAGACTTTAGGATTGAATACAGCGTCACCGACACCCATATTGACAACAATCTTCTCAATTTTTGGCACCTGCATCACGGATGTGTAGTTGAATGCCTTAATCAGTTCGGGTTTGACAATATTTTCATATCTATCTTTAATTATGCTCATTGTCTAAACTCCTTATTTATCAAGGCTTGCGCCTGATTTTTTAGCATAACGAACTTTCTTACCATCGACTTCTTTGATGCCAACACGTGTTGGTTTTCCAGTCTTTGGATCGAGTAACGCTACGTTAGAAACATGAATAGGTGCTTCTTTTTCAATAATACCGCCTTTATCATTAGCCTGTGTGGGTCTTTGGTGCTTCTTAACTTTATTCACACCTTCGACGAGTACACGGTCTGTTTTAGGGTATACTTTGAGGACGCGGCCTGTCTTTCTCGTTTTAACACCCTTTTTGTCAGTTACAAATTGATCGGCTCCAGCGATGACTGCAACTGTATCTCCAGTTTTGATATACATCGATTGAACCTCCTTTATAGTACTTCAGGAGCTAAGGAAACGATCTTCATAAAGTTCTTTTCTCTAAGCTCTCTTGCCACTGGCCCAAAAATACGGGTTCCACGTGGATTCATATCATCTTTAATAATAACAACTGCATTTTCATCAAACTTGATGTATGTTCCATCAGCACGACGAAGTCCTGAAACTGTACGTACGATAACTGCTTTAACAACATCACCTTTTTTAACTGCTCCTGCAGGTGTCGCTTTTTTTACTGTTGCAACGACGATATCACCGATATTAGCATAGCGACGGCGTGTACCACCAAGGACTTTAATCACAAGGACTTCTTTAGCGCCACTGTTGTCAGCAACAACGAGTCTACTTTCTTGTTGTATCATAGTGTTTATCCTCCCTATACTAGATCGGCTTTAGCGACAACCTTAACGAGACGGAATCTCTTGGTTTTGGAGAGTGGTCTTGTTTCCATGATGGTCACGGTATCACCCATTCCTGCTAAGCCTTCTTCGTCATGCACGTGAAACTTCTTGGAAACCTTTACACGTTTTCCATATAAAGGGCTCTTCTTGTATGTGTCAACAACCACGGTGATCGTTTTATCCATTTTGTCGGATACAACAATTCCGGTATATACTTTTCTATTATTACGTTCCATGGTATCCTCCTTATTCAGTACGTTCGCCGATGATTGTCTTCATTTGTGCAATCGTCTTCTTAACTTGACTAATACGAGCCGTATTTTCAAGCTGTCCTACTGCAAGTTGAAAGCGTAGGTTGAATAACTCAGCTTTTAGCTCAACAATTCGCTTTTCAAGATCAGGCGTGCTAATCTTTCTAATTTCTGCCGCTTTCACGCTTGCTCACCTCTTTTAACAATCTTTGTACGGATAGGCAGTTTGTGAGACGCTAAACGGAGAGCTTCTTTTGCGACATCATCGCTGACTCCATTAACCTCAAACATGACTTTGCCTTCCTTAACAACAGCTACCCAGTGGTCTGGTGCACCTTTACCGGAACCCATACGCACTTCGAGTGGCTTTTTGGTTTTTGCTAAGTGTGGGAAGATATTGATCCACACTTTTCCTAGTCTCTTCATATGTCTTGTCATCGCAATACGCGCAGCTTCGATTTGGCGATTGGTAATCCATGCACCTTCTTGAGCGATTAATGCGTAATCACCATTAAGAATTTCATTTTTACCTTTCGCTTTACCTTCGTAGCTGACACGATGGGGGCGACGAAACTTTGTTCTTTTAGGCATTAACATAATTATTTGCCTCCCTTATTGTCACGTGCGTTACCTCTGTTGTTGTCACGAGGTGCGCGTCTTTCTCTTCTGTCTTGACGTGGTGCTCTTTCATCTTGCTTTTTAAGGTTTTCTTCACGTGTCTGTCCGGGTAAAACTTCACCGTTATAGATCCATACTTTAACACCTAAAACACCATAAGTTGTCTGTGCAACAGCTGTCGCATAGTCAATATCTGCTCTGAGTGTATGTAGAGGAACTTGTCCTTCTGAGTAACCTTCGCTACGTGCGATTTCTGCACCACCAAGGCGACCAGAAACGAGGGTTTTAACACCTTTTGCTCCTGATTTTAATGCTCTTTGGATAGCTATTTTTTGTACACGTCTGAATGATGCACGATTTTCAAGTTGTTCTGCGATGCTTTGTGCAACGAGTGTAGCAACTCTTTCTGGACGTCTGACTTCGATGACATTAAATACGATTTCTTTTTTGGTAAGTTTTTCTAATGCTGCAACTGCTTTTTTCTTTGTTTCAGCATCTCTACCAATAACGATACCGGGTTTAGCGGTGTGAAGTGACACCTTGACGCGATCTTTTCCGCCTTTACCTTTTACACGTTCAATTTCAACGTGAGAAACTGCGGCTTTTTTGTAAAAATCATTTAGGTATTCGCGAATCATCGCATCTTCTTTAACAAGTGTGGGTACGACTGTTTTTTCAGCATACCACTTTGAGTCCCAATTACGAATGATTCCGAGGCGCATACCTATTGGATTAACTTTTTGTCCCATGTATTCTCACCCCTACTCTTTATCTGCCACAACAACAGTGATGTGACTCGTTCTCTTTTGAATGATATCGCCTTGACCTTTTGCTCTTGGAAGCAATCTCTTTAAGCGAACACTTTCATTGACATAACATTCTTTAACATAAAGATTTTCAACGTTTGCATTGTTATTGTGCTCAGCGTTTGCAACTGCACTGTTGAGCACCTTTAAAATAATCGGTGAGGCAGCACGTGGTGTAAACATTAAGATAGCTTGTGCTTCTTTAATACCTTTACCACGAATGAGATCGATAACCAATCTTGCCTTTCTCGGAGCAATGCGAACGGTTTTAGCTATAGCTCTAGTTTCCATGTTTCATTTCTCCTCCAATTACTTCTTTTTAGCTTTCTTGTCTTCTTTATTGTGACCGTGATACGTACGCGTAGGTGCAAATTCACCAAATTTATGACCTACCATATCTTCAGTGACATACACAGGTACATGTGATTTACCGTTATATACGGCAACCGTATGACCAACGAAATCAGGGAAAATCGTTGAACGGCGTGACCATGTTTGGATCACTTTATTTTCATTTGCTGCATTTTGCTTTTGAACCTTACTCAGTAAGTGATCATCACAAAATGGACCTTTTTTAACTGAACGTGCCATAATTTTCCTCCTACTTCGAACGACGACGAACGATCAGATCGTTTGACGCTTTCTTGCTATCGCGTGTCTTAACACCGCGAGCTTTCTTACCCCATGGTGTCATGGGTTGCTTTCTACCGATAGGTGCTCTTCCTTCACCACCACCGTGTGGGTGGTCGTTAGGATTCATAACAGATCCACGAACAGTTGGGCGAATACCCATGTGACGTGTTCTACCAGCTTTACCAATATTGACAAGTTCCCAAGTTTCATTACCTACGATACCAATGGTTGCGCGGCATGTACCGAGAATTTTTCTTACTTCACCTGATTGAAGACGGAGTAATACATATTTATCTTCGCGTCCAAGAATCTGTGCTGAAGCACCTGCTGAACGAGCGATTTGACCGCCACGTCCGGGTGATAATTCAATATTGTGAATAATGGTACCAACAGGAATGTTCATAATGCGTAATGCATTACCTGTTTTGATATCAACTTGTTCACCTGAAACAATTTCCATTCCTACTTCCAAACCTTTAGGGGCAAGGATGTATCTCTTTTCACCATCTACATAGTTGATGAGCGCGATATTTGCACTACGGTTTGGATCGTACTCAATGGTTGCGACCTTTCCGACGATGTTATCTTTGTTGCGCTTAAAATCAATTACACGATATTTTCTTTTTGCACCGCCACCGATGTGACGAACTGTAATCTTACCTTGATTATTGCGTCCACCTGTGCGAGAAAATGGCTGTAGTAGTGATTTTTCAGGAGTAGATGTTGTGATTTCTTCGAATGTTAACACACTCATGCCACGACGACCAGGGGTTGTCGGGTTGTATTTTTTAACCGCCATTTGGTTAAACCTCCTCTAATCTTTCACTTTATATTGTGAAGGCGTCAATCTTTTGACCTTCAGCTAATTTAACAACTGCTTTTTTATAAGCCGACTTGTATCCTTCGTATTTACCCATTCTTTTGAACTTCGGAAGAACATTGACTGTATTTACCGATAAAACTTTGACGTTAAATATGGTTTCTACAGCTTTCTTGATTTCTACCTTATTCGCTTTTGGATCTACCTTGAAGGTATAACGATTTTGCGATTCAATCAATTTGGTTGATTGTTCAGTAATAATGGGAGCTTTGAGAATATCATAATATTTAGTCATTACCCAATACCTCCTCTAATGCTGCAACTGCATCTTTAGTGATTACTAAATTTTTGCAGTTCAAGATGTCATAAACACTGACATGATTGACAAGTGAGAATGCAACTGTTGGGATATTTCTTGCTGCTAGCATTTCATTGTCTGTAAAATCGGTTGCAACAATTAACACTTTGCCATTAACACCTAGATTGATTAACATCTGTTGGAATTGTTTTGTCTTAGGTGTATCAACAGCTAAACTTTCAACAACTTTGAGTTGATCATTTGCTGCGTGATAAGATAATGCAGATCTGAGTGCTAGTTGACGAACTTTTTGATTTAATTTAATAGCGTAACTTCTTGGAGTTGGTCCGAAGACAACACCACCATGACGCCATTGTGGAGAGCGAGTTGAACCTTGACGAGCACGACCTGTACCTTTTTGACGCCATGGTTTTCTTCCACCACCTGATACTTCACCACGATTTTTAACGTCGTGAGTACCTTGTCTCATTGCTGCTCTTTGAGCGTTAACAACATCGTATAATGCTTGTTGATGCGGTTCGATACCGAACACATAATCAGATAAGGTGAGTTCAGCAACTGCTTGACCTGTTTGATTTAATACGTTTAGTTTTGGCATGATGACCCTCCTTACTTCGCGCTCTTGATTGCAGAACGAACGATGACAAGACCTTTGTTGGGTCCTGGTACACTTCCGCTAATCAACAACAATTGATTTTCTAAATCGACACCTGCAATTTTCAAGTTTTGAATTGTAATTCTTTCATGTCCCATGTGACCTGGAAGATTTTTACCTTTCAACTTACCTTTGATAGGTCCCATAGAACCTGGACCACGATGGTATCTTGAACCGTGCGTCATGGGTCCGCGATGTTGGTTGTGTCTTGTAATCGTACCTTCAAATCCTTTACCTTTGGATGTACCGGTAACATCAACAATTTCTCCAACCTTGAATAAATCAGTCTTCACAAGTTCACCGACCGTCAAATCAACTAATTCATTCTGCACTTCTTCAAAGCGGATCTCTCTAACGAAGCGCTTAGGTGCTGTATTAGCTTTTTTCACGTGCCCTTGTTCAGGCTTGTTACTTAATTTTTCCCGTTTTGTTTCAAAACCGATTTGAGTAGCAACATATCCATCAGTTTCAACTGTCTTTTGTTGCAATACTACATTATCAGCCACGTCAACAACGGTAACTGGAACGAGAACACCATTTTCATCAAAAATCTGGGTCATTCCAAGTTTTCTACCTAAGATTCCTTTGGCCATAATTTAACCTCTTTCTTTTTGTTTATTATTTTTTAAGAACGATATCAATACCCGATGGAAGGTCGATATCCATTAATGCACTAATCGTTTTTGGATTTGGATCAACGATTTGAATTAATCTTTTATGCGTTCTACGTTCAAATTGTTCACGGGAATCTTTATTCACGTGTGGTGAACGTAAAATAGTGAAGATTTCTTTTTCAGTTGGAAGTGGGATAGGTCCTTGAACTGTTGCTCCAGTTCTTAATGCACTTTCAACAATCTTCTTCGCTGCCTGATCAATCAATCTGTGATCGTAAGCCTTTAAACGAATCTTAATAACATCTTTTGCCATTTTTGTAAGCTCCTTTCGCCTATAATCTTGTATAGACTTGCTCCATGAGAAAACCTAACACGTAGACAACGGCTATCCGTGTGTCAGCAACCTCCCATTTCACAGCCTCTTCGCGTTTACACACGAGCGTTACTATTATATAAGAAAAGCCAATTGATTGCAACCCTCATGTGCAATTTTATTGGCTTTTCGTGCTTATTTCTCTTTATTTTTGTCTAAATCTTCTTTTGATTTGGTTGAAACGTTATCTTTATTGTTTTTTTCCTTTTTGAGTTCTTCTTCAACCTTTTTATACAGTCCATAAGGCCGCTTATAGTTAACCTTATCTTTTGCTTTCTTTCGATGTTCTCTATAGTATAAGGTTCTCTCTCTATCTCTTTTGTACACACCTACAAACTTACCTTGTCTTGCAAGTCTTGATTCAATGATTTCTAAAACATGAAAAGGTGTTTGAACTGGGATAGTGAATTCTCGATAACCAGCAATCATCAATCTTCTAAAAATGCTATAGGTTTGTAAATGATAACCAGACAGCATATTTCTGGGTTTAAATTGTGAACTCTTACAGATCTGTCTTGCGTATTGCAAATCCGCATAAACGTTATTTGCCTTTAGATCTTTAATATCTAAGACATCTCTTGAGAAAATGTTATATGGGATATAATCGTGTGCAAGATAGTCAATATTCATGAGGAGTCCATCTGCTTTTGTTAAAACTTCCATTTCATACATCGCACGAACGCTATCAAATTCAAAAATGACATTAATATCTCGATTAAAACCGTAGTATTTAAACATTTCTCTGACATGCATATCCCATGATTCTCCATCGTATAGAAACCAAACGTGTGGAACCACTATGGATATTTTCTTGTCATTATACTTTAAACCTGCCTTAGCAGCGGCACAGACCAAAGGTTCATAGTATTCGGGAAAATTACCCAGCATATCAATATCTGTAGTTCGTGAATCCAACTCGGGTAATGTGAGATAATCATCAAAACCTGGTAATCGAATCATTATTTCTAAACCATTGAAATGACTAAATATGTAATTGATGCGTAACTCCCATTCTTCTACTGTTAAAGATGCTCCTTTGGCAATAATAATGGGATCTGTAAAATAAAGCAAACCTGAATTAAACGATGGATTCAAGCGTACAAGATCAACATCTAGATGATTTGCAATCATTGCATTTAGCTTGAACTTTGTATTTTTTAGAGGATTCTCAATATAACACCTGTCTTGTTCAATGTACAAGGTCTCTTGATATTGCCTCATTTGTTTTCTCGAAGGGTTAACAATCACTTGCTTCAATTCTGCATCGATGATTATGCGATCATTTTTATTAATCAACCCAGCAAATTCAACGATAGGGATTTGAAATGTGATCGCTATGTGATTGAATAAGATCTGTTGATATGCCTTTTTGTACACAATACCTTTGATATGAGGATTGAGTTGAAAAAAGACTTCTGGAATAAACTTATCTATAACTAAAATTGTATCTTTTTTAATGGTTTTTTGAAATTCATCTAGTAATATTCGTTGTATAATCGATTGCATTCTAAGTTGTAATAGATTAAAATTTCTTTCAACTTTTAGCATAAAAGCTTTTGAATATGTATTTGACAGTCTTCGCTGTGCTTTTTTGAAAGAAACCTTAAATGCTAGATTATATGCTTCTGAAATGGTCATTTTGCTTTCAAAAACATGCCTCTCAATCATTTCAAAAGTTTCAACTGTGTCGAGTTCTAATTCAAGAACTCTCATAGGTGTTGGATAACTGACTATATAATCATTATCCTGTGCTTCGAGACGTTTGATTTCTTGCCTCATCTCTACAACTATGGTTGATAAAATCTGATTAATTCGCTTTTTAGAAAACTTTTCAAGGTATTTCTTTTCGCTATAGATTATCCCCCTCCCACAAGCTTTGTTCTGAAAAATGAGTTGAGCGTTTAGGTTATCCCTTGGTTGCTTCTCCTCATGCGCATACTTAGCGCTTGTACCGCTGTTAAACATACTACCTCCTGTTATCTTATGATTGCATATTTTGCTGCGCCGATAATGCCGGCGTCATTGCCTGTTTTAGCTAGCACAAAAGGAACATCAATAGTTCCAAATCTAGCATATGTTTTATAGTGTTTAACAATGTAATCTATTAATATTTGACCCGCTTTGGCGATACCTCCGCCAATAATGAATATTTCAGGATCCAAACTAATGGCCAGCATACTTGCGCTTAATGCCATATATTTAGCAACACGATCAAGAACCATGAGTCCAACCTCATCGTTTCTCTTAGCTGCATCAAATACTGACTTAACCGTGAAGTCAGAAAAATCAATGCTTGTTTTATGAGTTAAAGATAGTTCTCTTGCATAACCTAATATTGCTTTCGTTCCACATACTTGTTCAAGACATCCGGTTTTTCCGCATCCACATACAACATCAGTTTCAAAAATCGGCATGTGTCCGATTTCACCACCAGAGCCTGTACGTCCTTCTACAATTTCACCATTAATGATGATGCCACCACCAACACCTGTCCCTAATGTATAAAAAATAGCATTTCGTAACGGTGTCTCCAACATATGATTTTCTCCGAATGCTGCAATATTAGCATCGTTAGATACAACAATATGAACATGTTTAGGAAGGCGTTGTTTCATCGCTTCTATGACGTCTAGATTTGACCAATCCAAGTTGGCACATTGCTTGACAAAACCATCTTTAACTGGACATGGAACTGCAAAACCGACACCTTGAATCTGATCGTAAGATAAACCATTATCAACCATCATATCATCCATTATTTTTTTGACGTCAGAAAAAATTGACTCTCGATGATTATCTTTAGGTGTTGATGTTTCTCGCTTGTCTATCATGTCAAACGTCAGAACTTCAAATAATCCAACTTTAATGTTGGTTCCACCAACATCAATTCCAAATGCGTACTTCATAGCCAATTCCTCCATGCTTTTATAATTATACATATTATAATATGAAAAATAAAGTCTTTTTTGAAATTTGAAATAAAAAAGAGCACATTTTCGAGTGCTCTATGCAATTAATAGTTAACTAATAGCGTTGTTTGAAGTATTGGCTAATATTTTCAAGTGATTTCATTAATACTTCATCCTTCTCTAATTCTAAATCTTTGAACAGTGATGAGATCATTTCATCGTGGAATTCATCGTGTATTTTAAGTATATTTTTCGCACTATCTGTCAGCTTTAAATATACTTTTCTGCGATCTGATTCATCTCTTTCACGGTTGATATAACCTTTACGCACAAGCACATTAACAGATGTGGTCAAGGTTCCTAAAGTTACCCTAAGCTTGTGTGCAACATTACCCATGGTTGGTATTTGTACGTTACGAACTGCTTCAAGAACATGCACTTCTGTCATCGATAATCTGACGCCTTTTTGTTTTAGAACATCAGCTTCTATGCTTAAAATATGATTGAAAACGTCAACCAACAACTCATTGATAACCTCTTTGGGTGTAACCACTCTAACGACCACCTTTATAACACGATGTATCCAACACCAAGCGTACCAGGTCCAGCGTGTGCTCCAACAACAGGTGTCAGTGGAACCAGCTCAACACTTATGTCTGGGCGGAATGTTTGGATTTCTTTCTTGATTTCTTTTGCTCTTTCTAAATTGTTTGTATACGCAATAAACATGATTACATTTTTGCCATCAACATCATGTTTAATGACTTCAATCAATCTCTGTTGAGCTTTACTTGTTGTTCTAATCTTCTCAAATGGGACCAGACTGCCATCACGTTGAACGTGGAGTAAGGGTTTGATTTTTAGTAATGTACCTAAAAAACCGCTTGTAGCAGATAAACGTCCGTTTTTTACTAGAAATTTTAAAGTATCAACTAGTACATAGATATATATATTATCTCTTATTTTTTCCAATTTATCAATGATTTCTCTGGTTTTATGACCGTTTTTAATCATTTTAATAGCTTCGAGTACTAAGAACGCTTCTCCATATGAAACGCTTCTTGAATCGATGACATAGATGTTAATATCATGGACCATGTCTTTTGCAAGCATTGCTCCTTGATAAGTTCCACTTAGTTTTGATGATATGACTATAACAATCACATCGGTATACCCTTCGCTCTTCAATTCTTCATAAACGCTAGCAATTTTACCAGTTGAAGTTTGTGAGGTTGAGACATCGATATCGGGATTTGCTTGAATAATGTCATAAAACTCTTTGGCTTGAATATCTACGTAGTCTTCGTATTCCTTACCACCTAGGTTTAAAGTCGAACGAATCATCTTTACTGGGTAATCCATTTTCATATAATCGACGCCAGAATTTCCACAAACTACAAGTCCAATTTTTTCACTCATTTTATTTTCTCCTTCAAATTATTTGAACTTCAAATTATGATGCTATTTTAATGATAACATATTGCCCTAATAATTCAAGAATAATGATAACTTTTTAGTAAATATTAATTATTTCTAATTGAGAGATTGCGGTAAGTGTATCTTGCTCTTTGAAATGTTTCATAATGAATTCTGTTAGTAGTTCTACTTCTTTGGAATTATAGTTTATATTTTCTTCTAATTTTCTAGATAAAACTCGATCATATTCGGGTCGATATATCATGACATAATTTACCACTTTAATATAGGTGCTAACCATGTTTGATAATACCTGTCTATGTGTAATTGACTCTTGTAACTTTTTTGTATATCTTTCTTCACTTCTCTTTTCATCTTGATTAAACATTCCAAACTCCAAGACAATAATTAAGCGTTCATATACAATAAGATAATCTGTTCGCATATGATTTCCATAGATTAAAGGATATTCCATGAAAATTTTAAGCTTTTCTCCGTGTAATCCCTTTTTGAAAAGCGACATCATTGCTCTTCTCATGATGAGTAAAGTATCCATCCAAGTAATAACTTCTTCATCTTTTAATGGCCATATTGAGATGTTTTCTTTGGTGAACTGATCCTTCAATATTTGGAATGTATTATTGTCCTTGTATTTCTCCACTCGTTCCTTAAGTAGTTGTTTCTCAATCTTCCATTTTGTTTGCTCAAATATATCTGTAAAAGTATTGAAAACAGATACGTTTTCAAATTTAAACATACTCTTTATATTCACACAATCACCTCAATTAATAATAGATAGAAATGAATCATTTTACTTGTGAAAATAAAAAAAAGCCCAACTGATTGGCTTCGCAAAGGTATGGATGGTGGCTCCGGGCAGAATTGAACTGCCGACACAAGGATTTTCAGTCCTTTGCTCTACCAACTGAGCTACAGAGCCTAATAATGGCGGTCCGGACGGGAATTGAACCCGCGATCTCCAGTGTGACAGACTGGCATGTTAACCACTACACCACCGGACCATTTGGTTGCGGGAGAAGGATTTGAACCAACGACCTCCGGGTTATGAGCCCGACGAGCTACCAGACTGCTCTATCCCGCGATATTAATTATATTAATTTTATTAGACCTCTCATGGCGGAGGAAGAGGGATTCGAACCCCCGCGCCTTTTACAGCCTGTCGGTTTTCAAGACCGATCCCTTCAGCCAGACTTGGGTATTCCTCCAGTATTATAACACAAATGTTGATCGATGTATAGTTGGTTAGTTGGTGGACCCGGTAGGACTCGAACCTACGGCCGACCGGTTATGAGCCGGTAGCTCTAACCAACTGAGCTACGGGTCCAAACTGGTAGCGGCGGGGGGGGTCGAACCCTCGACCTTACGGGTATGAACCGTACGCTCTAACCAACTGAGCTACGCCGCCGTTATACATCAATCTATTTGTGATGTTTGACGTTTGAAACCAACACTCAATGCCAAACCTGATGATGGTGGAGCTTAGGGGGATCGAACCCCTGACCTCCTGCGTGCAAAACAGGCGCTCTCCCAGCTGAGCTAAAGCCCCATATCAGGTATTTCAAACAATAATGGTACCTCGAGCCGGACTTGAACCGGCACGGATTCATCATCCATGGGATTTTAAGTCCCACGTGTCTACCTATTTCACCATCGAGGCATTGAAAAGTGGTGACCCGTGTAAGAATCGAACTTACGACACCTTGATTAAAAGTCAAGTGCTCTACCGACTGAGCTAACGGGTCGAGTGGTGCCGAAAACAGGACTTGAACCCGCAACCTACTGATTACAAGTCAGTTGCTCTACCAGTTGAGCTATTTCGGCTGATAAAATTGGGTGGTGGGAGTTAACGGGCTCGAACCGCTGACCCTCTGCTTGTAAGGCAGATGCTCTCCCAACTGAGCTAAACTCCCATAATAATAGAGATGCTGCCTGGCAACGACCTATTTTCGCTCCTTGGAACTATCGTCGGCGCTGAAGTGCTTAACTTCTGTGTTCGGGATGGGAACAGGTGTGACCACTTCGCCATCGTCACCAGACATCTCTCAAAACTAGA
>JAVEVJ010000025.1:0-1925 GCA_034005105.1 Acholeplasmataceae bacterium
ACTTGGGGTGGAGAAGAAAAGAACAACAAGATTTACATTGATAACGCTCAATTCTATCTCTTATCAATGGAAGATGCAGAACCTGTTATCTCTCCAGTGATGAACAAACAAACCACATTTGGTGCAGGCGAAATAGCACCTGATTGGAAGACATATGTAACGATTTTCGATAATGAAGATGGTGAAATAGCGGTTACTGATCTGATGATTGATGCAACCGATGTCAATATGGCTGCTGCAGGTGAATACGATGTTGTTTATACGGTTGTTGATAGCGGTGAAAATGAAGTTGTTTATACCCTAACAATTAAAGTGCTTGCAACAGCAGATACAACAGTTCCTGTACTTACTGTAGACGAAGAACTACCTATAACCTTTGATCAATTTGATGATGTTGAAGTAGACTTAATCGCATACGTTAGTGCAGAAGATGACACGGATGGTGTGATTGTAATCACTTCAGCAATGATTGATGACGATGGTTTTAACATTGATGTAGCTGGTGTATATGAAATTCTCTATACCGTCTACGATACATCGATGAACGAATCTACTGTGACCGTAACACTCACTGTCGTTGACAAAGAAGGTCCAGTCATCAGTGGTGCATCCGATATCACTATCGTTGTCGGTGAAATCTTTGATCCACTCGCAGGTGTGACTGCAGTTGATAATGTGGATGGTGACATCGATATCTTAATTGAAAATGTTACAGGACATGATGATTTTATCAATGAATCCAATGTTGCGATGACTCCGGGTGAATTTGATGTGACTTATACCGTCGAAGATTTGCTCGGTAATGTCGGTACAAAGACGATTACAGTGACTGTTCTTCAAATTGAATTTGACGAAGAACTCGAAACGGATCTTCTAGCACTTGAAGTTGCCGTACAAAATGATGGCAGTGTTGAATCAACAGGTGTCTACAATGAAGATGGATCACTAACAGTTACCTATAATGGTGTACAAGGTTGGTATGGCTCAAGTTCTAAGATTACCTATGCATCTGTCAATCTACTTGAAGGTCGCATGTATAAGTTAGTTGTTGAAGCAAAAGCTGATACAGCAAGAGATGTATTGGTACGTTTTGTTGGTGCAGATGATCAAGCTCTTGAAGCATTTACAGGAAGAAAGATTGTTCATTTAGGTGCAGATTTTGCTGTTTATGAATTTGTATTTAGTCTTGATAAGACAGGTCCATATAACATTCAACTCCAATTTGGTTGGGAGTCCAATTTAGTCAATGCAAGTGCTGCAAACGTGATGTATTTCAAGCAATTCAAACTGGTTCCAGAAATGATCTACGAATATGATGAAACCAAAGCGGTTGACTTTCTAGCACTTGAAACACCTGTTGGAAACGACGGTGGAGATATTGAAGCAACCGGTGTCTACAATGAAGATGGATCATTAACGGTTACTTATAATGGTGTTAAGGGATGGTGGGGTTCATACTCCAAGATCACATTCTATCAATCACTGTTAGAAAACAAGCACTATAAGTTAGTTATTGAAGCTAAAGCAGAAACAGCTAGAGACATACTTATTCGCTTTGCAGATGGTGCATCAGTTGCCGTACCAGGATTTGAAAACAGAAGAGTTATTGCACTGGGAACAGATTATGAAATCATTGAAATCGAATTTGTTGGTCCAAGCACAGGTCAGTACAATCTTCAAATTCAATTTGGATGGGAAGATTTCTTAACCAATGCACAAGCAGCCAATGTGATCGATATCAAACAGTTCAAACTCGTTCCTCAAGTCGTTGAAGAACTAGAAACTCCCGTTGGATTCATGATTGATGCGTTTGATGATTATGAGAATCAAGCAGCTTTCGATCTTGTTTACACACACAGAGTACCTGGTGCTGGAGCAAACCATGATGATGCACATATTACCCTTGGTAACAACTATGGTGTTAA
>JAVEVJ010000025.1:2025-19846 GCA_034005105.1 Acholeplasmataceae bacterium
CAAAAAATCAAAGATATGAAATTGTAAAGACATGGCTGTCTTCTTTTGTTATTACTGTGGTTGCTGTTGTAGCAGTCACTCTTTTTATTCCTAAAAGCCCAGAAGCACAGATTATCAAGTATACTACGCTATTAAATGAGATTACTTATCAAGTTAGAATAACTGATGAAGATCATGCTT
This sequence comes from Acholeplasmataceae bacterium, assembly GCA_034005105.1. Lineage (GTDB taxonomy): Bacteria > Bacillota_I > Bacilli_A > Acholeplasmatales > Acholeplasmataceae > Peloplasma. The sequence continues at coordinate 2,206 of JAVEVJ010000025.1, forward strand.
TGATGGAAGATTCACTAAAAGTTGTGTTGGAGAATCAAATGGAAAAGTATGAGATTTCTACATCCTTAGGGGAATCATCGGGTATGTTTAAAAATCTCAAAGAAAATACAGAGTATCGATTAAGTGTTTATGGTAATAAAGGCTTTGGAAGTGAACGTCTAGACAGTGTATTATTGAGGACCCAAAGTCAAGTAGGGGGATTTATCCTTGGTTATACAAAGATAAGTGATATGATGGAACCTTCCTATGATGTTGATATTCTTATTCATGATCCTGAGGGTATCTATAGTAATCTTTTGCTCTACTATGGATATACGATAGATGATCAGCCCTTTTATCAAAGTATCTCCATCATCGATACAAGACAAACTGTTCAGCTCATGCATCTGTTTACGCAAACACATCTCTATTTGGAGGCTACCACTCAAGATGGGGTTGTGATCTTAGATGAAATGTGGATCTCTCCACCATTTACGCTCTACAGTTCCATCTATGTTGATTATGTTGATCGATTTGAAATCGGTTATCAGCTTTACTTAAGTAGTGAAAGCGATATCGATGTCACCTATACCATAGAACTCTATCAAGAGGATGTTAAGAAAAAAGCAATCACATTATACTCTAAAGATTTGACAGAATATGAACATCTGATTGTCTTCGATCAATTAGAAGAACTAACGACCTACAAGATGATTGCAAAAGCATCTTATATCAATCCTGATACGTTACAACAAGAAACGGTCCTTATGGGTGAAGAGGAAGTAACGACAATTGGTTTTTATGAGATAACATATGAGATTAATCGATTTGTGGATGAAATAGAAGTCATCATCACCGTTATCGATCCCTCACACTACTTCCAAGTTCCCTATTACACACTCTATGATACTTCAGGTGAATACCCGATGTGGCTTGCTGATGAAACCTTTGATTTCATACCAGATGTGGATAGTAAATCCGTCCAGTTTACGATCATCATTCCTGATGTCAGCGATTATAAACTCTTGATTGCCGTTAGAAATGAGAATAATTATATCATTAGACACATCGTCTTAGACGAAATATATCATAAGGAGTAAGAAAATGAATAACAAATCCAAACAAGAAAAAATAAGAATCATCGTCATATCAAGTATCATCTTTGTATTGATACTGATTGGTAGTCTTGCAGACATACTATTTCCCAATACAACCTTTTCAAGTATTATTAACAACTCAATTGGTAAGTTTTTTAATATCATCAAGTTTATTACCAATCATTATGTGACCATACTTGAGAGCATTACCATCTTTGTTTTCGTATGGATACTCAATCATGTCTTGCTCTTTTTAGTGAATATTTTGACCAAGAAAGGTCATCGAGGAGAAACCGTTGGAAAATTGTTGGCTTCAGTGATTCGATATGCCAGCTTTATTATCGCTGCATTTCTCATCTTAAGTGCATGGGGCGTACAAACACCAACACTCCTTGCTGGAGCTGGTATCATCGGCTTAGCATTATCTTTTGGAGCACAAAGCTTAATTGAAGATATTATAGCTGGATTATTCATTATCTTCGAAAGACAGTTCGTGGTCGGAGATATCGTCGAAGTGAGCAGCAGAAGAGGTATCGTAAGAGAAATAGGCATTCGAACCACGAAGATCGAAGATTTAAATGGTGATGTCTTGATCATTAATAACTCAGACATTCGAGGTATTATTAACACATCACTTGAAATGTCAACGGCTGTGACAGACATCTCAATCGAGTATGGTGCTGATTTGATCAAAGTTGAAACAATCATCACGGACTTCTTACCTGAAATGAAAAAGAACATACCTGAAATATTAGATAGTCCGTTTTATGCTGGAGTCGATCAACTTGCAGATTCATCGATCGTTATGCGCATATCTGCGCGTTGCGATGAAATCAATAAGAACAAAGTGAGAAGAAAGATGAATCGCGAACTCAAATTACTCTTTGATAAAGAGCATATCAATATCCCCTTTCCACAACTCGTTGTTCATGAAATAGAAGATCACGAAGACGTTAAAAAGCAAAAAATAGATAAGTAATTAAGCGATATATTTTAAGCATTGGATTGACAATTGATAATATTCATTATAAGATAGTTTCGAAGAATCAAACAGGTTATATAAAAATCTAAAAAGGAAAGCATTTATTTGTGAAAAAAATTAAAGAATCAACCAGAAAATCATATCACGAACTCATGGAAGAGGAAGAAACCAAAAAGGGGTTTTCTCGTGCTGATTTGCCGCGCAAGCGTAAAGAATTGGTAGTTAAAGATGATGAACCGATGGTTTCAATGGCACGTAGTGAGTCAAACTATAAAAAACCTTATGGTGACAACAAGAAACCCTACGGACCCAAGCGAACTGATTCGGATAAACCCTATTATGCAACAAAGGATGGACAGTCTTATAAAAAACCCTATCCAAGTCGTGATTCAGATCAAAAGAGACCCTATGATTCAACCAAAAAGTTTAATAAACCTTATAAAAAACCAAACGAGAACAGATAGGTTCTCGTTTCTTTTGTCTTAAGGTTGTGAGAAGCAGAAGATTGATGTATAATGATTGTGTATTCCCCATAGATAAATGTTTCGGTTTGAAGTATTCAATCTGTTTTGGGAAATTGATTTACCTTTCATTCTTACAATAAACTTATACTTAACTCGTTTTAAATGTTTGATTTTTGTATGGTTATCTATGGGGAATGCCTTCTGTGTCAAATAACACCCAAAAGGTGTTTTTTTATTAAGTTAGAGGAAGTATAATAGAAGTATCGAGGTGATTCTATGTCATTGATGGACCAGTATACACACGCTGAAAAGCAAGCAGTTATTGCTTTTTTATACATGATTATCACAGCGGATTTAGAAGTTCAGATTGATGAACTAAACCTCGTATGGATGTTAGCTAGAAGCATACACATCGATTTAAAAGAAATTGAAAACATGAATGAAGATGAATTTAAACATATTTTATTTGATTTCACGGATGATCAGATGATTGAAGTCTTAAGGATGTGTTTGACACTTTTGAGTGTCGATCAAAACCACCAAGAAAAAGAGAAAAATATCATACGCAGTATGTTTCGCTATAGACAAAAAGATGAGCTCAACTACCAAGTCTATTATGAAACCATGAATACACTATCTGAATTGACAGCACTGGATCAAGTTGTTTTATTAGTACTTGCACATTATATGGCTGAAGCAGATGGTGTGATAAGTAAAGATGAGAAAGACATGTTGGTGGTCCTATGCAATATGGTTGGTGTAAATATCGATGATGTGCCACACTTCAAAATACCTAAAGAAGCGCTTTATCATGCTGTATTTTCCATGAGTCCGCCTGCCGTTAAAAGGCTTGTTGAGGAATTAATTATCATTTCCATTGCGGATTTTAACATGAATCAACAAGAGTATGATTTTATACTACCCATTCTTCAGTTTTTCAATTTCAACTTTCATGAAATGCTTAACAATGCTAAGCAAAGATTACATGAACATATAGAATATTATGAGTTATTTCACATACAATCGGAAGTCCATTAAGTAGGGGAAGTTATGAAAAAGTTAGTGTTTATATTAGTATTTAGTTTAGTACTTAGTTTATCTGCTTGTCAGTTTTCTGCACATGGAGCGTTGTTTGATGAAGAAGATCGGTGGGTTGCATCAGGAGACACCTATTCTTTCTTAAGAGCTCTACACACGTCTAATAAGATATCATTTGGTAGATTCTCAGGTATTTACACCATCAAACGTATAGAATCAGATGGATCTTTTGATATCAAAATTGAACTAGATATTTCATCTGGTAGATTTCAGTGCTTTTTGGTGACAAAAGATGATGAAATCATACTGCTTGAAGAAGGAGATAATCATATTGATTCAGATGGATCTACGATGAGGTTACGCATTGCTGGTGATGATGCGAAAGGATCCATGAAATATACGATCACTAACACCGACGAATAAAAAAAGGAGCGAGCTCCTTTTTTATTTTAACAAACGACTAAACTTCGATAATTGCATCTGTTGGACATACTTCTTGACAAGCACCGCAATCAATGCAGATGTCTTCGTCAATCACATAAATGTCACCTTCAGAAATACAATCAACTGGGCATTCCGCTTGGCATGCACCACACGCGATACAAACATCAGTAATTCTTCTTGGCATATTTAATATCCTCCATACGTGTCGTATATTAGTATTTTAACCAATAATGTCAAGAAATACAACCTGCCAAGAGAAAATTGTTGTTTTTGTAGAATTTAGTTGATTATGATCTGATCGTCTTTAGTGCTGTTGACCATTTGATTAATTGATCTAGCATGGTATTCAGGTTAGATAAGTGCAAATTTTGTGGTTTAAATATCTTCCAATCTTCAAAATCTGTAAACATCGATAAGGCGACATGTGTTCTGACATCCGCAACCTGTAGTTCACCTAAAATACCTCTTAAGTGTTCTGCAGCACGAGCACCTCCAACTGATCCGTAGGATACGATACCAGCTGCTTTGTTATTCCATGCATCTCTAGCACTGTCCAGTGCGTTTTTTAAAGAAGCGGTTAAACTATGATTGTACTCACCTGCTACAAAGATAAAACCATCAAGTGTTGATAGCTTTTCATTCCATGCATTCACACCACTTTGATCGTTTGATTCACCAAGAAGTGGCAACTTATAACTTTTGACATCAACGATTTCGAAAAGCGCATCCGTACGCTTTTGAGCATGTTCATGAACCCAAGATGCAACTTGGGGTGATACCCTTCCTTCGCGCGTGCTACCTACGATGATTCCTATTTTTAGTTTGTTGTTCATTTTCATTCTCCTTTATTTATATTCAACCCCATTATATTTTGAATTCGAAATAAAATCAAATTATGTGCATAATTAAATATTAAAAAGAAGAAAAAAGTAAACAATCAATTCATTGTTGAAAAGCGTGAAATAATCGCTATTAATTAAATAATTAATAAAGAACACGTTTTCATTAGACATTTCATTAAAATCCTTCGTTGACATTTGGTTGTTCTGGCTTATAATGAAAGTGGAATGTCATTTTTTTGTATGGGGATTTTTACATAGAAGACATCCAAAAATAAAAAAAAGGGGAAACGTATGAAAAAGATTTTCTTATTATTCATGGTTGCTTTTTTTGCAGTTGGCTTAGTTGCCTGCGGTGGTGGTGAAGCGAAAGATCCAGAAACGCTCATTATCCAGTTCGTTCCATCAGCTTCAGTAGATTCAGCAATGTTAACAAAAGTGAAATCACTTGAAGACATGCTTGAAGCAGAATTGCTCGATGCAGGTTATGAAATCAATGTCAACATTTCGATTGGTACATCCTACGCTTCAGTTATTGAAGCAATGGCTTCAGGACAAGTCCATGTTGGGTTCTTGACTGCACAACAATATGCGTTCATTACAACCGAATATCCAGGTAAAGCAGATGTATTGTTAACCTCCGTACGTAATGCTTACAAAGCACAGATCGTAGATGGAGCGATAACAGAAGATCCAGAAGTTGTCATTCAAAATGCGAATGCTGCAGGATATGATGCAACGAGTGATTCAAACTTCAAAGTATCATCTTATTATTCAATGCTGCTCGTTAGAAACGCTGATGCAGCACTCTATGCAGATGGTATTGACGCACTCGCTGGTAAGCATGTTGGTACACAATCTGTCACATCAGGTTCAGGTTATGTCTATCCATCATTCTTACTTTCACAAAATGATCTCACATTTGTCACCTCTGAAAATCCAAATGCTGCAAACGGTGAAGTTCGTTACACAGTCATTGGTGGTCACCAAAATGCTGTTTTAGCACTTCTCAACAATGAAGTTGATGCTGTCTTCACATTCTTTGATGCTCGTTTCCATGCGACTGCATACAATCCATGGTTGGTTGCAAATGATTTTGATGAAGGCGATTATCAAAAGGTTATTGATGCTACCAAAGTTGTCGCTTTAACAACAGGTATTTATAATGATACCATTTCAACCGTATCTTCACTCTCTGATGGATTAAGAGAAGCGTTAGCAGACGCATTTATTGCTATTATTGCTACAGATGAAGGATATGCTGCTCTTCAAATTTACAATCATTCAGGTTACTTAAAAGCTAAAGATGAAGATTATGATGGAGAAAGAGAATTATACGAATTCTTAAATAAGGACTAAGCAGTTTAAAAATCTAAAGAAAACAGGACTATCACATGATTAAATTTATTGATGTTGTCAAGACGTACCCCAATGGTACTCAAGCACTTAGGGGAATCAATCTAACAATCAGTGATGGTGAGTTTGTTGCGATTATTGGTTTATCTGGTGCAGGTAAATCAACACTCTTGCGTTCAATCAATAAAATGCATTCGATTACGTCTGGGCAACTCTTTATTGATGATGTTGAAATATCATCGATCAAGGGTAAGGAACTCAGAATGCTCAGACGTAACATCGGCATGATTTTTCAATCATTTAATCTAGTTAAACGCATGTCTGTATTTAATAATGTCCTAACGGGTAGAGTTGCTTATCACTCTACCCTTAAAACATTATTAGGACTTTTCCCAAGAAAAGACAAACTCCTAGCACTGGAATCACTCGAAACAATGGGTATTTTAGATAAATCATTTCAACGCGCAGATCAGTTGTCCGGTGGACAACAACAGCGTGTTGCTTTAGCACGCGCTTTAACACAGGAGCCTAAAGTCATTTTGGCTGATGAACCAGTTGCTTCACTTGATCCCATAACAACAGTTCAAGTGATGGATGATTTTGCACGCATCAATCGTGACTATGGTATAACGATAGTCGCCAATATGCATCACGTGGATCTAGCTGTCAAATATGCAACGAGAATCATTGGTATTAAAGATGGTGAAGTAGTTTTTGACGGACCATCAAGTGCTATCAATGATGAAATGCTCGTTCAGATCTATGGTCGTTCACTCAAACATGATGAAGTGTTAGGTGAATGATATGGCTAAATATACCATTGAAAATGGAAAAACAATTACCAAACCATTCAATAAGGTATGGATTGTCATTGGAATTGTTCTTTCACTCGTTATTATCTTTAGTTATTTCATTACCTTTGAACCAAGTCTTATCAATCTACCCGAACTAGGGGTCATTATAAAAAAGATGTTTACGCCAAAAGCAGGTCGCACATGGGGTGACTATTTTGGCTTTATCAACCAATTATGGGAACCGCTCATAAGCACTCTTGAAATGAGTTTAGCGGGTACTGTGATCGGTTCACTCATGGCAGTACCCATGGCAATTTTGGCTGCTAAAAATATCTTTAAAAGCCGTTTTGTTTATGCACCTATCCGTTTTATTATGAATTTAATTCGAACAATTCCCGCGATGCTTTTAGCAGTATTGGCCGTTTATTTTGTTGGAATTGGTGTTTTATCAGGACTTATTGCAATCACCATTTTTACATTTGGTATTATGAGTAAGATGTTATATGAAGTGATTGAAACTGTAGATATGAGTCCCTACGAAGCTTTAGAATCAACTGGAGCATCAAAAACGCAAGCTTTTCGCTATGCGATTTTTCCACAGGTCTTTCCAGTTTTCTTAAGTTATTTAATCTATATATTTGAAATCAACGTACGTGCTTCAGCTATTTTGGGTTATGTTGGAGCAGGCGGTATTGGGATGGTTATTAAAGATAACATCCTCTATAATTATGATCGTGTTGGAGCAACGTTAATCTTGATGCTTGTGGTTATTCTTGCAGTTCAGTTTACATCCAACTACATACGAGGTAAATTACAATGAGTAACGTAGAAAAGATGTTAGCAAGAAAACCCAAAACATGGATTATGAACGGCATTTTTACAGCACTTGTATTAATTGGTGTGATTGTTTCCTTCCAGGGATCACACATCAATATGCTTAGATTTCAAACCATTGGTATCAGTTTAAGAATTATTGCATCACAAATGGTTGATCTGAACATTGACTTTCTTTTAGGTAGAGGTGTCTATGTATTTCAAGAAGGTGTCATCTACCTCACTTTAGAAACACTCGCGATTGGTTTTTTAGGAACACTCTTAGGAGCGATTCTTGCACTTCCCTTTAGTTTTTTTGCAAGTAAAAACATCGTAGGACCCAAAGTAGCTAAAATCGGTGAGGGAGTGCTGGTTGCAATTCGAGTTTTTCCTGAAGTTATTTTAGCCTTAGTGATTGTCAAAGGCTTTGGAATGAACGCACTCACGGGTTTGTTAACCATCGGCATTCACTCTGTTGGAATGCTTGGTAAACTTTTTTCTGAAACGATTGATAATATGGATAGAAGTTCACTTGAAGCACTCGAAGCTGTTGGAGCAACCACAATAACCAAAATAAAATATGGTATCTTACCTCAAATCATGGCTGATATATCATCCATTACACTCTATCGTTTAGACATTAATGTCAGATCAGCAACGGTTCTTGGTATTGTTGGAGCAGGTGGTTTAGGAGCATCGATGATACTATCTGCAGAAAACTCTAACTGGGATATTTTAGGAACGATTATGGTTGCTATTATCGTCATGGTATTAAGCGTTGATGCCATATCATCGCATCTTCGATCCAAACTTGTTTAATAAAAGGCGAAAGCCTTTTTTTATATTGTATTGTAAATGGCTTGTTAACGTCACATAATCGTTTTATAATGATGTTAAGTCATAGTGATGATACATTCATGAGTTTATGTATAATTTCATTGAGGAGGACATATATGTCAAAGAAGTATCTCGGTTTAGGTATCGTTGGATTCTTAGTTGTTTTGATTGCTTTATTACTCATATTTGGTTATAACGGACTGGTCACACTCGATACGAACATTGATGGCAAATATGCTGAAATCGAAAATCGTCTACAGGAAAGACACGATAAGATCGGTCAAGTACTAGGTGCTGTAAATGGTCTACAGGAACACGCTGAAACCATCTATAATGCGATTACAGCTGCTAGAGCATCATATAATGATGCAGAAACGATGGAAGAACTTATCGAGGCAGATGCAGCTGAAGCTCTCGCGTTTACAGATCTTTTAGTGGTTGTTGAAGATAATCCGATGATTACCGCTACAGCCGGTTATCAAGCACTCATTGATGAAATATCATCCATGGAATCTGCGTTATCTGTAGCAAGAAGGGATTATAATGAAGCGGTTCAAACCTATAATGCTTCAGTTCGTAGATTTCCAAGAGTTCTCTATGCTTCCTTGTTTGGTTTTGAAAAAGAAGTCGACTTTTGGAAAATGAATGATGGTGCTGATGAAGTCCCAGTCATTGATTTTGATGAATAGTCGTTGGATTAAAAAAAGTTTTCTTATTCTCATAATGAGCAGCTTCGTGTTGCTCATTTATGGTTGTAAAAAAGATGAATATCCAAGACCCACCAACCAATACTATGTCAATGATTATGCCAATATTCTCTATCAAGCAACAAGAAGAAGCATAACCAAAGAAGGCGAACGTCTCTATGATTTGACAACCGAAGAAACAGATGGTGGTGCACAGATCGTTCTTGCTACCTTTGAGGTAGAGAATCTAACTGATATTGCAAACTATAATAAAACCGATATCTTTCGTCAATGGGAGATTGGTAAGAATGACATGGGCCTTTTGATTCTCTTATTTTTCATTGAGGAAGAGATTGATGAAATACCTTATCTCGTGTTGGTTGAAACACAAATAGAGGTAGGCTATCGTATGGAACAATATCTAACACCAACACAACTCGGACAGATTGTTGATGATACGCTCTATAGTGATTCATACGAAGAACTCGATATGTCTGTGATGTATATGGTGTATGAACTTCTAAGTGCCATTTATATCGACGCCTATGGGTATAAGTCCTTTGATTATGATATGGATGTTTATGAAGAATATCTACTCTCTAATCCTGATGTTTCCTCGGATGATTCACATGTACCACTCTCATGGCTTTTCTATTTATTCACACCTTTTGCGAGCTTTGAAGATCGTTTAGGTCTCATTCTCCCTGTTATTATCTTTTTGATACTAGGCGGTGGAGGAATCGCTATTAAAAATAAAGGTGGTGGAGGTTCATCAGGTGGTATGGGAATATTTAGAAGAAGACGATAATAAAAGTGCCTTAAGGACACATAAGGCACTTTTTTATTTAACTGACTGTACGAAAGCCAAGTGAGATCAGTATGCGATTCAGTTGACCAATGAAATTACTCGATGAACCCCAATCAAATTTAAAAAGTAGTTTTTCTCCTCCACCTGAAGAAGCAGCATCTACTTTAATGGCGTTAGCTTCGCCAACGACAAGTACTGACAATGAAGTTCTTGATGAATTGCGCAAATAATATTTTTCAAATGTTAAGAAAGCGATATCGACATCACCTAGATGATGAGATGTTTTATTAACGAGTTCACAACTTAACGCGCTTTGTTGCATTTCGATGATAATCTTTTGAACAACATGATCAAATGCTTGATTGCCTACCCATCTTTGACTTGCCATATCGTTTTCCTCCACGTTTCTAATTACATCCACTATAGCATAAAAGAGGATAAATCTCACATCTTTTCACAAGATTGTGTAACTTTCTTGATACACCACCTAAAGATTGATATAATCACAGTATCCGACCGACCGTTCGGTCGGAATCTTTTATGTCTAATCACAGGAGGATTTATGAGTTCCTATAGCGTACGTAAACCTATCACAGTATTGATGGGTATTCTAATCATTATGGTTTTAGGTGTTTTTTCTGTCACGAGATTACCTTTAACACTTTTCCCTGAAATTGAGTTACCTTACATCGTGACCATCACTGACTATGTGGGGGCGTCACCTGAAGAGGTGGAAGCAGAAATTGCTCGTCCGATTGAATCAGCAGTATCAACGATTGGTAACTTCAAAGAAGTTAGTTCAATATCAAATGAAAACTTTGGTATTTCGATTATTACCTTTGCAGATGCTGCCAATATGGAAGCTGTTGTCATTGAACTGCGCGAGTTGATCAATAATACAGCTTTTGATGAAGGTGTAGGTAATACACGAATTCTTAGAATTAGTCCCGATATGTTACCCGTTATGACGGTAACACTTTTTAGAGATTATGAAGAAGATCTAACCGATGAAGAAGCATTGATTAAAAACACTGAATGGATTCAACGCGATCTTCTATTAGATCTACAAGCCATCCCGGGAATCGCTGATGTCTCTATTTCAGGTGCAGCTGATGTGATACTTGAAGTGGATTTGGATCCAGCGGTTATTTCGAGTTATGGTATCACAAATCAAGAAGTTTTGGAGATCATTGAAAGACAAAATGTCAGTGGTCTTATTGGTGTTGCTTTAGACGATGGAGAGATTCGCATGCTCTATCTCGGTAATAAACCAAGTTCATTATCTGATATTGAAAACTTACCCATTTTATTTGATGCAGGAAGTGTTATCAAGATTAAGGATCTTGTCAAAGAAGACGGCATTCGATTTGTCAATGCGAACAGCGAAGTTTATTCAAAGATTAACGGTATTCAAGGTATCCAAATATCATTTACTAAACAATCTGATTATGGCATTACCGAAGTAACTAAAAACATCACAGATAAGCTTGACATGTTGATGGACCGAGAAGGTGAACAAGCACACTATACGATATTGCTTGACCAAGGTGAATATATCAATCAATCGATCAGTTCTGTTCTACAGAACATTATTTTTGGATCCATCTTAGCTATTCTAATTCTCTTCTTATTTCTAAGAGATATTAAACCGACATTGATTGTTGGTCTTGCAATCCCCATTTCAGTCATCACAGCATTTATGCTGATGTATTTTACAAATGTCAGTTTAAACCTTGTGTCCATGGGAGGGCTTGCATTAGGCATCGGTATGCTCGTTGATAACGCGATTGTGGTTATTGAAAACATTTATCGTATGATCAGTGAGGGTTTATCAAAAAAAGATGCAGCCATAGCAGGAGCAAAACAAGTCGTTGGGGCAATCACAGCATCCACCTTAACCACTGCAGCTGTATTCCTACCTATCTTTTTCATTGAAGGATTTATTGCTGATGTCTTTATTAGTATGGCACTGACGATTGCCTATTCGCTTGGTGCATCACTTCTAATTGCACTCACACTTGTGCCAACCATGGCATCACGCATGCTTTCTGATCAAAAAATAAAGAAGGAAAGCAAAGGATTAAAGAAAATCAAATCCATATATCAAAAATCTGTTGTATGGACGATTCATCATAAACTAGTAACCATTCTGATTGTTTTACTGCTTTTTGGTGGTTCAGTTTGGGCTGTAGCAGCTAAAGGATTCATTTTATTACCTCAATCAGATGAAGGTTCCATTTCTGTTGATGTATCGTTTACTTCACAAACCGAATTTGATGCAAAAGCAGTTTACGCCGATCTATTAACTGAGGAACTACAAGCACTTGATGATATTGAAACAATCTCTGCATCCATCGGTGGTAGTGGTGGATTTGGTATGTTCATGTTTGGATCTGGATCATCTGATTTATCCATGACAATTAACCTAAAAGAAGGAAGAAAACAATCGACGGCATATTATACTTCAGAAATTGCTGAACTGATTTCAACCTTTGATTTTGATCAGATTGAAGGACTCAATGAAGACAATCTCATTGAAGTAGTGGTTGATTCACAAAATTCAACAGCAGCACTTGCTGGAGCACAAGGAGTCAATGTCAAAGTTGCAGGTTATGATTTAGAGACACTCAGAGCAATTTCTAATGATCTAGTTACAGTACTTCATGACATTGAAGGTGTTACCAATATTGATGGAGGTATTACGCAAGGTGCTGATACCATAAAGGTTACTGTAGATCTTGATCAAGCAATGACATACTCACTAACACATCAAGATGTGATGAATAGTATAAGCTATCTCTATACAAATCTTGAAAGCCTTGGTGCTGTACAAAGACTAACCGTTACGATAGAAGGTATCAATTATGAATTAGATCTACCTTCTGAAACGGTATCTGGTGGATTTAGTTTTGATCTTTTCGGTAACTATGAAACATTCCTATCGGGTATTCTCTTGTTTGATGAAACAACACAAATCATGATTGATAATTATATAGAAGAAACCGATCAGAGCATCTATGTTCCCAATATGGTACTTCCTGGATATACACCTGGAGATCCCATTCTATTTGTTGTCAACCCTTATCTAAAGATCACTGGTGGAGAACTTATGATGGACCCATTTTCAGCAGATCCAGCACTTACAACGATGGCAAAAGCACCACTTTTTATCCCTGATGATGATACATCTGTAACAGACATTGAAAAAATACCTGGATTTGCAGTCATCAATACCGATGGTACGAATCGTTATTTCAATGTCACTGCAGACGTTGAAGAAGGTTATAATGTCACACGAGTTGGTAGTAAAGTCACAGAAGCGGTCAATGACTACCTATCAAGTGAAGCATATGCTAGCTATGGTGGTGGGTACTATGTAACCCTAGAAGGTGAATCTGAAGAAATTTTAAAAGCGGTGCGTGAACTAACGATTGCCGCATTGGTAGCCATTTTACTCGTTTACATGATTATGGCCATTCAATTCCAGTCACTCGTATATCCACTCATTATTTTATCCACGATACCACTCGCATTTACTGGAGGTATGCTTTCTCTGCTCATTACTAATAGCTATCTCTCACTTGTTTCGATTATGGGATTGATTATATTAGTCGGGGTCGTTGTTAACAACGGTATTGTCCTCATCGATTATATTCGTATTTTAAGAGAGGAAGGTATGTCTGTTAAAAAAGCAATCATTGAAGCGGGTAAAACGCGTATTCGACCCATCTTTATGACAGCACTCACAACCATTTTAGGTTTGATCACATTAGCCTTTGGATTTGGTGAAGGAGCAGAGTTGCTGCAACCTATGGCGATTACTGCTATTGGAGGATTACTCTATGGTACACTTCTGACACTCGTTGTTGTTCCAACGATCTATGCAGCAATCAATTGGAAGAAAATCAGGGAGGAAGAACATGCTGACAACCAAGGATAAACTCCTATCAACACTGGTATCCTATATTAAAAATGGAGATGATCTTCAAAATATTGCCTTATCAAAAATAGCACAAGATGCTGAAATTGGTAAATCAACGGTCTATGAGTACTTTGAAAGTAAAGAGCACATGATCATAGAAACCTATCGTTACTTACTAAAGCATTACGCATCTATTTTGCTAAGCGATCTAGAAGCAAAGGATTTTAAAGGTGCTCTTTATGAAGAACTCAGAAGAACATTAATTGTGTTGAAGGATGCTCGCTCCATCATGGAAGCCATCATGAAGGTACCTTATCATGATTTTAGAGTCGATCTTTCCCTTAAGAGAGAGATGCAGGACATTCAACAAACGATGTCCAATCGTTTTGTTCATATTATGAAACTTGGAGTAGAAGAGGGGATTCTACCTCTAAGAGAACAGAATAAAGAAGTAAGTTATGTTGTACAAGCAATCATCTCAGGTTTATTATTTCAGTATGTGAATGGTGAGATGGATCTAACAGAAAATGAACTACTCGAAATGATCTATCGTCAAGTGGTCAGAGTCGTTCAATCATAAAATTAAAAGGCACACATCGGTTGGTGTGTGTTTTTACTAAAACGATTTCGCTAATCTATGGCTTTATTTGTCGTTTCCATTTATAATGGAAGTAGATCATGTTAGAGGTGCTTATGAAAAACTATTTAAACCTATTGGATATTAGTCCAGATCAACCCGTTATTGGACTAAAAGATTTATCACGCATTGCTGCAAGTGAGGGTATCGTTCTGCTGAAAAACGAAGCCCATGTTTTACCACTGATCGATCAGGTCGTCTCAGTTTTTGGACGTATTCAAACCGATTATTACAAGAGTGGAACAGGTTCAGGTGGACTCGTTAATGTCGATCGTGTGACATCAATTATTGATGCACTTCTAGAGAGTCCATATATTAAAGTCAACCAAGAGTTGCTATCGCTTTATCGTGCGTGGGAAAAAGAAAATCCATTTCATGCAGGTTCTGGCTTTTGGGCAAGTGAACCATGGAGTCAAAAAGAAATGGAAGTATCCGAAGAGATTGTTTATAATGCTAAACGTTCATCTGATGTTGCACTTATTGTCATCGGAAGAACAGCAGGAGAAGATCGCGACAACAGTGATACCAAAGGATCTTATCAACTTTCAGATGGTGAAGAAGATCTTTTAAGAAAAGTAACTAAAGTATTTGATAAAGTTGTCGTTTTATTAAATACTGGAAATGTCATGGACATGTCTTTTTTAGATCGCTATCCAGTTCAAGGAGTCTTATACGTTTGGCATGGAGGTCAAGAAGGTGGCAGAGCAGCTGTTGATGTCTTGACAGGTATCGTGTCTCCTAGTGGAAAACTTCCAGACACGATTAGTTATCAATTAAGTGATTATCCATCCTCTAAAACATTTGGGGATCACGATCAAGCCATCTACAATGAAGACATCTATGTGGGGTATCGCTATTTTCAAACATTCAATCAAAAAGCGGTACGCTTTCCCTTTGGATTTGGTCTTTCATATACCACATTCCAATATGAGATCATTCATATCGATAGAATCGATAAGTTTGGTGTCACCGTCAAGATAAAAAATACAGGTTCTTATGCTTCAAAAGAGGTCGTTCAAGTCTATGTATCACAACCACAAGGCCTTTTAGGTAAACCCAAGAAGGTACTTGTTGCTTTTGGTAAAACAGGTGTCTTAAAACCAGGTGAAGCGGAAGTATTGAGTCTCCATTTTGATTTATATGACTTTGCCTCTTATGATGAGACAGGAATCACAGGATTTAAATCAAGCTATGTTCTTGAAAAAGGACGTTATGTTATAGAACTTAGCACAGATGTTACCAAGTCCTTTGGATCTTTTGATTATGATCTTGATGAAACAATCGTTCTAAAGACACATGAAGAAGCACTTCGTCCCGTTAAGTCATTCAAACGGATTAAACCCATCTGGACAGAAAGTGGATATGAAATCACCTATGAAGATGTACCCACAAGATCAATCAACCTTCAGGATAGAATCCAATCCAACCTACCACAGGAACTAAAAAGTGGTTCCAAAAAGGTGACTTTGAATGATGTCTATTTAAAGAAGCATACGATTGATGAACTTGTAGCACAGATGAGTTTACAGGAACTTGCAGAACTCGTTCGTGGTGAAGGCATGTCTTCACCAAAGGTGACACCAGGTACTGCCAGTGCGTTTGGTGGTACATCAGAAGCATTGGCTTCCTATCAATTACCACTTGTCTGTTGTGCAGATGGTCCCTCAGGAATTCGTATGGATTCTGGACTCAGAGCTACTTCCATGCCCAATGGAACATGCTTAGCAGCTTCAATGAATACGAAACTTGTTGAAGCACTCTATTATGGTGTGGGTCTTGAAATGATTGGTTATCAGATTGAAATCCTTTTAGGACCAGGTATGAATATTCATCGTCATCCACTCTGTGGAAGAAACTTTGAGTATTTTTCTGAAGATCCTATTTTAACCGGTTATATGGGAGCTGCTGTTGTGAGTGGCCTACAGAGAGCAGGAGTCACCGGAACAATTAAACATATCGCGTTAAACAATCAAGAATACCGACGCTTTGACGCAGATAGCATCGCAAGTGAACGAGCGATTCGTGAGATTTATCTCAAGGGCTTTGAAATGGCTGTCAAAAAAGCTAAGGCAAGAGCAATTATGACATCCTATAATCCTATCAATGGTATTTGGGCAGCAGGTAACTATGACTTGATTGCACGCATCATTCGAAACGAATGGCAGTTCAAAGGCATCGTTATGACCGATTGGTGGGCTAAGATGAATGACGATCAAGAACCTGGAGAACGCAACAATACCAAAGCGATGATTAAGGCACAAGGTGATCTATACATGGTTGTCGTTGATGCTAAAAACAATTCCCTTAACGATAATACAATGGCTTCATTTGAAAAGGGATTACTCCATAAGAGTGAAGCTCAATTGGTTGCGAAAAATATCGTATCATTTCTACTTGAATCGTATACCTACCAAAAAGAGATGGGACATCCCATTGAACCAAAACCTTCTCTTTTTCCACTACCCATCCTAAAAAAAGTATTTATAAATGGCGAACCGCTCACTTCATTTGATCCAAGAGTTACTCACTATGAAATTGATTACCAAGATGATTTTGTAATCACTTTTGAAGCAGAAGAACATGCACTTTACCATGTCAAGAGAAGCGGTCATCATGTGATCGTATCACTGATTCATGAGCAATCTCAAAATCACTATGTTTTCACCAACCGCAAACGATATCAAAACAGTGATCCATTTAATTATGAAGTCATTCCCACCGATCATCTCATTATCATCAATCAAGAAGCATGGCAAAAAACGCCTTTTGATATTTTAAATCCTGCATGGCATAACAAACATATTAAAATGATGGATGATTCATTTGAAATGCATAAGGACGGTATGATTTCATTTGCTGTTGATGTCAAGCATTTTGGTAAATACATCGTTGAATTCACCATTGCATCCGATCAATCAAGTTTGGCACAATTACCCTTCTCAATT
>JAVEVJ010000088.1:0-4045 GCA_034005105.1 Acholeplasmataceae bacterium
ATAAAAAGTGGTTAAAAAAAGAATATCCTAAACTGCTTGAGGATTTCAAACAATTATGGTTAGTACGCAATAAAAAAGGTAAACTTGATGAAACCATGAAACCTCTCTATCAACTCTTTGAACTGGTTAAAGACATTCAACTCTATGATGTTGCTAGAAGAAATCCAGCTTTACGAAAAGTAACATCGCTCAATCGTGATCGGATCAGTTATCTCAATTGATCAATAGTAAACCCATGAATCGATGATGATTGATGGGTTTTGTTTTACCATCTATGATGGTTTTATCGATGAAAAGGTTAGCTATAGAAATTGATGTCTATGGTGAACTCATTATTTTCTCATTGTGAAAATGAGTGATTCGGTGATACAATAGCAATGTATTCGTCATTCTATGAGGTTATTATGAAATTAATTGCACATCGAGGATTGTCCTCCATCGCACCTGAAAATACCATGAGTGCATTCGAGCTTGCTGGAAAAGAGCAACGATTTTTCGGGATTGAATGTGATATTCATGAAACGAAAGATCATCAATTTGTCGTCATGCATGATGACAATTTATCTCGCATGGTAAAAAAAGATGTTCTCATCAAAAATCTAACACTTAAAGAACTAAAAAAATACGTCATTAAAGCGGGTAACAACATCAAGAATTATCCGAAACAATCCATTCCAACCTTTGAAGAATATTTAGATCTATGTGTCTATTATGATAAAGTAGCTATTATCGAGATCAAAGAAGTGATGGAACTGAGCTCACTTGTAAACGTTATGAACCATATTGATAATCATTTGGGATTACGAGCAGTCATCATATCGTTTAATATCAATTATCTCAAATACATGCGGGCACTCTCAGAAACCATTGAGCTTCAACTCTTAACCGATCAAATGGATGATGCGACCATCTATGATGCCAGAGTCAATCAGATTGACTTATCCATATGGCACGAACAGATCAATACCGATCGGGTGAAACAACTAAAAAAAGAAGGATTCAAAATTGCTGTTTTTACCGTCAATGATCCCAAGTTACAGCGAAAATACGCTTCAATGGGTATCGATTACTTAACAACTGACACATAAAATAAGACTTAAGGAACCTACAGGTAAGGTTCCTTTTTAATAAAATGATGTATGATATAATAAATGTTGGTGATGATATGAAAACGTCTAATCAAATCGAATGGCTTTTCCTCGATCAAACAAAGCGAGATATTGCGGTTATTTTTCCTGGTGGTGGCTATGAAAGAACCTCTTTACGCGAAGCACATCCAATTGCACACCGTGTCATGGAAAAGGGTATGCATGCTGCCATCATATGGTATAGGAATACCAAACTACTTTATCCTGCAATCTTGGATGAAGGTTTACGCTTTCTAAAAGAGATTAAAGAACATCCATGGGTTCGAAAGGTTATCCTCATTGGGTTTTCAGCGGGAGGTCACTATGCACTCATGTTAGCCATCCATGGTTATTCATTTGTTGATCGCTTGGTCTTAGCTTATCCGGTTGTTTCATCTCATCCAAAAATCAGACACACCTCATCTTTTATTAACTTACTAGGAGATCTGAGTTCACCTTATTTGGATGAAGTATCGCTTGAAAATCAGATTCATCCCCATGTTCCAGAAACGTTTATATTGCATACGGAAGATGATCAGGTTGTTCCTGTCGAAAACAGCTTATTTTTAGCAGATGCACTTGAACATCAAGGAGTGAGGTATCAACTGCAGATCTATCCACAAGGTAGACATGGATTTTCACTGGGTACAAAGGAAGTCAGTTTTGAAGATATGGATCCAGAGGAGTTTGAAAAAGAGAATTTTGCACTATCAACATGGTTTGACGATGCCATCATATTTATGAATAGAGGTGTATTGTAATGCATGTATTAATGAGTCGAAGCATTCTTGGTACTCAAGAAATGGTTGATGTTTTAAAGGATAAACTAAAACAACATCACAATGTAGCTGTTCTTTTGTTCTCAGCATTTGACAATCAGTTTAAAAACAGTAAGGAATATCATGCGTTTTATGCACCAGGTTCAGAGTACTATAACAAAATAGTAGATAGTTTCAAACCTTATGGCATCGATGAAAAAAACATCACCTGGATTTTTGAAGATTCAGATCATCAAGATACAATCATCCATCAAATTGAAAAAGCAGATATTATTTATTTTCCAGGTGGTGCTCCAGATTTAATGATGAAACGCATCATCCAAAAGGGGATTAAGGAAACACTAGAAAATCATCAAAAAATCTACATTGGATCATCTGCTGGAGCAATGATTCAGTTTAAGAATTACCACATATCACCCGACAGTGAATACCCCTATTTTCGCTATGAAGAAGGTCTCAACTTACTCAAAGGTTTCTCAATTGAAGTTCACTATCGCAGAAGAAAAAAACAAAAAGCGGGTATGCGCAAAGTCTTTCGGGCTTATAGACATCCCATCTTTACGATTCCAGATGATGGAGCTTTGATCGTTTTAGAAGATGAGTTCATTTTAGTCGGAACAACCGATCTGATGTATGATCATAAGGGAATCTATCGTTGAGTTGAGAAGTCATCAAAAATAATTAGAATGAAAATAGTTTCATTTTCTTGCAGGCTATGCTTCCTAAGAAGCGTAGCTTCTTTTATTGTTTGAAATTATGAAAGTGAAAACGGTTTACGAAATCGATTTCGAAAAGTTGATTTTTTTACTTTACAAATCGTTTTTCATGTAATAGACTAATAATAGGAAATCGGTTTCCGTGAGGTGGCCACCGTGCTGAGAAAAAAGATTAAGCTATCTAAAAATTTAGGTTATTACTTTCCTCTCTTTAATCTAAAGGGGATGTCTTCATCGATTACACCTCATCTTGGTGGCGACCTCAAACTTGATCATCATCACTATTTTTTAGAACCCACAACCCAAGTGGATCTCTACCAAAACATGATGTCAAGAAATATTATTGTTTCCGTCGATGGCAATCATTATTTTGGGAATGGTGAACAGAGTTTTCAACAAGATGATCATGTCGAAGTTGAGATAGGACTCTTGTATCACCGTGTAAAACGACAAAGTGATCAAATTCATTTTGATATCACTTCGTTTGTTGTGTTGGATGACTTTGTTGAACTTCATCAAGTGATTCTCACGAATCCAACAGACGAAACTAAAACCATCAAAGTAACCACATCAATACCAATCTATGGCCGAAGTGCAGATAACTTAAGGGATCATCGTCACGTAACATCTCTTTTGACCAAGGTTGAAACCGTATCTAACGGTATTTTGAATCATCCAACGCTCTCATTCGATGAAAGAGGGCACAAACAAAACGATTATCTTTATAGTTTCTTTGTTGACAGCAATCAACTTAAAGTTAAGGGTTACATACCCATACTCGATGATTTCATTCAAGGAGGATCTCTTCACTACCCAAGGGGATTGGATCATTTGGTTGGTGAAGGTATGATATTGGAAGGTTACGAGGCTTTTGGTGGCATCCAATTTGAAGCAATCGATTTAAAACCAAAAGAATCCGTCACATTATATATGTCACTAGGTATTCATGACAAGAAGGAACTTGCATTAAGAAGTAAGAGCTATTTAAATGATTCGACATTTCAAACAGAACTCCAAAAGGTAAAAACCTATTTTGAAAATTACATCAAAGGTTTATCGTTCAAGTTGGTGGACCTTGAAACATCGAATGAATTATCATGGGTTGTACTCCAACCGATGTTAAGACGTTATTTAGGTAATTCGTACATGCCTCATCATGATTATGGACGTGGTGGTAAAGGTTGGCGTGATCTGTGGCAAGATTTACTCCAACTCATCATGATGAATGATGCATCGGTTAGAGATATGTTGATCAATAACTTTCAAGGTGTGCGTATTGATGGTTCAAACGCGACCATCATCGGTAATGAACCCGGTGAGTTTAAAGCAGACCGTAACATGATCACACGTGTGTGGTCAGACCATGGAGCTTGGCCACTCTTGACAGTTAATATGTATATTGATGAAACAGGTGATCTTGATT
>JAVEVJ010000089.1:0-4007 GCA_034005105.1 Acholeplasmataceae bacterium
TTGATAGGCGAAGCATCAGTTCACCTAAAGTAACGATTTTTGCCATATCCATCACTCCTTATTTTTAGCATGGCTAAATGCACTCACATATGCTCTAGCCAACTTGGTTACACCTTCAAAATCACCATGTTTTGCTGGTTTGGTGAGTTCAGAACCCACACCGACTGCAATCACCCCAGCTTTAACCCAATCTGCGATGTTATCAAGCGATACACCACCGGTTGGCATAATTTGGATATCTGGAAGAGGTCCCTTGACTGCTTTTACATAATTTGGACCAAATAAACTTCCAGGAAATAACTTAATGATTTCTACACCATGATTTAAAGCTGTCATCATCTCTGTAACGGTCATACAACCGGGTAGATAAGGTATTTGATAGTTATGACAAGTCTCTAATGTTTCTAAATCGAATCCAGGGCTAACAATATATTTTGCCCCGGCTAAAATAGCTTTCTTTGCTGTTTTACTATCGAGTATCGTTCCTGCACCAATCAGCAGTTCACTTTTCGAAAAATGATCATATAGCGATCGAATCACTTCTTCAGCATGGGGTACGGTGAACGTGACCTCGATAGCTTTTAGACCACCATCGATACATGCTTGAGCAATCATAATAGCTTCTTCTTTTGACTGTGCTCTTACCACAGCAACCACACCAATATCTGCAATCTTATTGAGTACATCAAACTGGAACATGAAATCACATCCTTTGAACTTAAGTCGTTTATTAAATCAAGATGGTGTCTATATTTACATACACTCATATTATATGATGGACATCCTAAATATTCAATCCAACACTTAAATATCGATATATTCACCCACATTTTCTAAGAGAACCCGCTTACCAACGGGGGGATCTAACGTAACATGTTTAAGTGATACATGATCAACATAACGAAACTGAAGTCCCACACCTTTCATGGGTTCCAAGAAACTCATCATGGCTGGTAGACCTTCTTGCATATCTTTTGCGTAAGTGAAACTGACATTTTCAAGTGTAATGGACTTGATGGGTTGTTCGGGTAGGCCATAGAAAAAGCCAGCAGCTACATGAACATTTTTGCACACGATATTTTTAAAAGTAAATGAACCCAAATAAGGTGTTCTGTGATCAACTATTAATTTTTCTTTACTGTAGACGTAGGGTGTTTTACCATCATCATCACAGTAATAATACATGTTCATAACAAGTGGTGTTAAAACGTCTTCCATGTAGACGTTATCAAATGTGATTCCGTCAATCACAGCAGATTCACCACGTCCTCTTCTCGTCTTGATGCGAAGTCCACGATCGGTCTGTTTAAAGTAACACCTGGTAACGGTTAAATCCTTGATACCACCACTCATTTCACTACCTAAAACTACACCACCATGGCCATAGGCCATCATGCAGTTTCTAACGGTCATATTAGAGGTTGGTTTGCGGTAGGTCATGCCCATGTCATACTTTCCTGATTTGATAGCGATACAATCATCACCTACAGAAAAGTTGACTCCGATAACATTGACGTGATCACATGACTCCGGATTGCATCCATCGGTATTGGGTGAATCTTTAGGACTGATGAGTTTGAGATCAACAAAATCAACATAGGATGAAAAATAGGGATGCAAATTCCACGATGGCGTATTGGTGATTGTTAAACCTTGAAGACCGATCCGCTTACTATTCGATAGAAAAACTCCTTTAGGACGCCAAGCACCCCCACGCATTTCCTTGTGATTGATCCACCAATCGGAGAGGTGTGCTTGTTCATCAATCATACCTTCACCAATAATCTTGACGTTTTCAACCTCGATTCCTGTGATGATGGACGCAAACGTCGGTGCTGGATTTCCTTCCCATGAAGAAAGTTCTAATAAGGTCCCATCTATCCGCTTAATCTGCGCGGGTAAAATCGGATACTGATTTCTATCCGTGTGACCAAGAAGTGTCGCATATTTATCCAGTTCAATCGTGATATCACTCTTTAAAAAGAGTGGTTTGACTAAATATCTTCCCTCAGGAATCAATACGGATCCCCCTTTAGGACAGGCAAAGATAGCACTTTGAATCGCAAGTGTATCATCTGCTTTAGCATTTCCTTTTGCACCAAAATCCACGACGTTTAAACGAGCAGTTTCCATATCTGTTTTAAATGTCAAATTTTCTTCATTTACTTTTAAGTGATAGTTCGTATCAGGTTCTAAATGATAGATTGAAAAGACGTTGGTTCTTACTTTACTTAGAACCAACTTGTGATCGAGATAAACATCATAGGCCTCTTTAGCGAAATAGATGTCTTGATTATCCAGTTCAATAGAAACACTTCTTGATGACTTAAATACGATATTAAGCATCCTTTTTCACCTCATGCTTCATAAAGATTGCGTTTTTGATGAGTAACCATATCCAATCAGTCAAAAGAAAGATAAGTCCAAACGTAATGGGATCATTCCCTTTATTTTCAAAACCAAAGAACAACATACCAATGGATGGTACACCTAAATCGAGAAGCCATTCGATCAAGAAATAGCCACTCATAAGCATGACAAGTACATATAAAGCTGTCATCAGTAAACTAAAGACCGACTTTCTTGTCACGTGATGTGGTAAATAATGAAGCGTTCTTTGACGATCATTATCCATCCAAAGAATGACCTTTGATACGATGTATTCAACACCTAGTATCAACAAAAGGTAGAGAGCAACCATCAGATCAAGAGCATCGCTTTGAAAAGCAGTGAATGTTAAAAAATAAGCAGCACCGGCAACCCAAAACTTCATAAACCCGATTTTGACACCAGGATGAATATGGGATAACTTGTCAATGCTGTAGGGATTCAACTTTTTGGGATCTTCTTTTTTTTGATTATTCTTCAATTTTGACATACTTCCAATCGACATAAAACCACGCAAAGATTGTTGCTATGGCATAAAAGATAGCTCCCGTAATCATGATGGTAATCGATAGATGTCCTGCAGGTGGAATAACGTAGCCATCCGTACGAATTAAGACCTCTGTGTGAAAGACCTTAACATAGAGATAAACGAGTACAAATTGTACGATATTGAGTCCTGTAAAGAGCATCAGTGATAAGGGAGATCGTTTCTTCTTAAATGATAATGAATTAGCAAGCTGTATCAAGGAGATCATATAGATGGCAAACAGATAGAAACCAACCACACGGTTTGTCAGCATATTGATCGCTGTGATATGTGATTGAAAATTGATACCCGCTGTTCTAAAATCCAAGAAGAGTGTAAAGATAAGTGTTCCAATCACTGTAAAGATAACAGGAATGGAGTACTTATTATAATTATACCAACGAATGTGCCAAGGTTCACGTTGAATTTCATTCATAAATACATTCCTCCGTTTCCTTGTCAAAATAATAGATATGATTTATATCAAAATTAAAAAGTGCTTCTTCTCCTGTATGAAACATGGTGCGAGCATTAATCTTTGCCATCACACTTTTATCATTAATCAAAATATGAACGAGTGCATCAGAGCCTAAAAGCTCATAAACTTGAATGGTGGTCTTAAATCCATCATCAAGTGGACAGTTACATGGTTTGTTTAATACGATATTTTCGGGTCTGACTCCTAAAATGATAGGTTTACCAAAATAACCCTTCTTTTTTAAAACTTCATGCATCTTAGATGATGATATATCGACTTTGATATCTCCAATATGAATCTTTCCTTCTTCATCTAGGGTTGAATCAAAAAAGTTCATAGGGGGCGTCCCAATAAAATTAGCAACAAATAAATTCTTCGGATAGTCATAGAGTTCTTGAGGTGTTGCAACCTGTTGTACATAGCCATCTTTCATCACGACGATGCGATCTGCAAGTGTCAACGCTTCAATCTGATCATGGGTCACATAGATCATGGTTACGCCTAATCTGTGATGTAGCTCCTTGAGTTCTTTACGCATCTGTCCTCTTAACTTTGCATCCAGATTCGATAGGGGTTCATCGAGTAAAAAGACTTTGGGATCTCTAACGATTGCAC
>JAVEVJ010000090.1:0-3929 GCA_034005105.1 Acholeplasmataceae bacterium
CCGGAACCTAACGGATTTTTACACATCGGTCATGCACGTGCCATTATCACGGATTTTGAGTGTGCGCTGCAATATGGTGGTTATACCAATCTTCGATATGATGATACCAATCCGAGTAAAGAAGATGATATCTACGTCAAATCCATTTTAGAAGATATACGCTGGTTAGGTTATGAACCTAAAAACATTTTGTTTGCTAGTGATTATTTTGAAGAAATGTATGAGCGCGCGATTGTTCTTATCAGAAAGGGTTTAGCGTATGTCGATCACTCAACAGCTGAAGAAATCGCAAAAGATCGAGGGAACTTACAGAGTCCTGGCGTTGAATCCAAATATCGTAACCGATCAGTTGATGAGAATTTAAAGTTGTTTGAACAGATGAGAGAGGGAAAGTTTGCTGAAGGAGAATGCGTTTTAAGAGCTAAAATAGACATGACTTCTCCCAACATGAATATGCGTGATCCGGTGATCTACCGTATCAGTTTTGCTGATCACCACAATACGGGAACCACATGGTGTATCTATCCAATGTATGATTATGCTCACCCCCTTGAGGATGCCATTGAGGGTATTACCCACTCCCTTTGTTCACTTGAATTTGAAGATCATCGTCCGCTCTATGATTGGGTTGTTAGAGAAACAGAAATGCCCAAGATTCCAAGACAGATAGAGTTTGGTAGACTATCGATTGAAAACACTATCATGAGCAAACGTTTTTTACGTGCACTCGTTGAAGAAAACAAAGTCATGGGTTGGGATGATCCAAGAATGCCCACGCTATCTGGGCTTCGCAGAAGAGGATATACACCTGAAGCGATTCGTAAATTTATCATATCTACGGGATTGTCTAAAGTCAACTCTACAGTTGGAGTCGATATGCTTGAAGCAGCGGTTCGAGATGATTTATCCGAAAGATCAAAACGCGCTATGGCAGTTATTCGTCCACTCAAAGTGACCATTACCAACTACGAAGAAGGAAAGATTGAATACTTTGATGTTTCCTATCACCCCGATAAACCAGAACTTGGTTCAAGACGTGTACCCTTCTCGAGACATATCTACATTGATCAAGATGATTTTGTTGTCAACAAGCCCAATAACAAATATAAGCGTTTATCTATTGGGGATGAAGTAAGACTCTTTTACGCGTACTTTATTAAAGCATATGACGTCAAATATGATGATAAAGGTCAAGTCATTGAAGTGCTTGCTACCTACGATCCAGAGACACGTTCAGGATCAGGATTTAATGATAGAAAGCCTAATGGAACGATTCATTTTGTTGAAGCAACTCAAGCAGTTCCAGCTCGTTTTAATTTCTTTGGTCCCATGATTCAAGGTGATGATTCGATGAATTTGATGGATCGCTTCAATCATGATTCCTGGACATATCAAGATGGCTTTGTTGAACAGGCTTTAGTAGATGTTAAGGTGCAAGATAAATTTCAGTTCATACGTAATGGTTACTTCAACACAGATCCCAATACTAAACAGGGACATCTTGTATTTAATGAAATTGTTCCCCTTAAGAGTTCATATAAATAGAAAGTGGGTGTGCCATGAACTGGCTAGCTGCACTAAATGAATCTCAATTAAAAGCGGTTATCCATCCTCATGGACCGCTTTTTGTTGTCGCTGGTGCAGGTACAGGAAAGACGCGCACACTCACCTCACGTATTGCTTATCTAATATTAAATCAAGTGAATCCTTCAAAGATATTAGCTGTGACATTTACGAACAAGGCAGCTCGTGAAATGAAAGAACGCGTCATTGAGATGACAGGACCCTATGCGAACGAAGTGTGGTTATATACTTTTCATGCGTTTGGCTTACAGGTATTAAGAAAACATATCGTTGAACTCCCCTATGGCTATCGACCTAACTTTAATGTTATCGATGAAGATGATGGTAAAAAAATCATTCAAGAGGTCATCAAAGAACTTGGTTTAGATACGAAGATGTTTTCTTTAAAACTGCTAAAGAATCTTTTTTCGCTCTATAAGACTCGAAGACTCGAAGGCTTTGAACGAACCGATGAAGAAAAAATCTTTAAACATTATCAAGAGTATTTGAGAAAAAACCAGTTGGTTGATTTTGATGATCTCTTGCTCTATCCACTGGAGTTATTTCAAGATTACCCCAATATAAGAGATCATTATCAAACGAAATTCGAACATGTTTTAGTCGATGAGTTTCAAGACACAGATGTTATTCAATATAAACTTCTCAAGATTTTAGGAGATCGACACAAAAATGTGTTTGTTGTCGGTGATCCAGATCAATCGATTTATGCGTTTCGTGGGGCAAATTATGAGAATGCAAGACTATTTATCAAGGATTTTAATGCGGATCAGGTTGTCTTAGAGAAAAATTACCGCTCACCTAATCAAATTCTCAAAGCAGCAAATCAACTCATTAACTATAACTTCAACCGTCCTGCAGCTAAAAATCTAGAAAGTGATTTAGGACAAGGCGAAGCTCCAAACATCTATCATGCACAAAACGATATTCGTGAAAGCTTCTTTGTGACAAACGAGATTAGAAGATTAACACAACAATACGGTATTAGATATGACGAGATTGCTGTACTCTATCGAAACAATGCGTTGTCCAGATTATTTGAAGAAGCAATGATCAAAGAGGGTATTCCCTATGTTATCTATGGTGGAATATCGTTTTATGAGAGAAGAGAGATCAAAGATGCACTTGCCTATATACGAACAGTCATCGATCCAACACAAGATTTCTTTCTCAAACGAATCATCAATGTTCCTAAACGTTCTATCGGTTTAGTATCGATTCAAAAATTAGAACAGCGCGCTAAAGAGTTAGGTGTATCGATGTTTGAAGCTATCGATTATACGAACTTAACCTCTGCTGCTAAGAACTCACTCATCGATTTTAAGAAGATGATTCATGACATTGAAGAAAAATTTGATGGTATGGAAAATCTAGCGGAAATCATGCCCTATTTAATGGCAAGAACAGGATATATGGAAATGCTGCAGGCTGAAAATGATGAACTTGCAGATGATCGTATTGATAACTTACGTGAACTACAAAACGTATTCACGAGAGGTGATCAATACTACGAAGGTAACTTCACGGATAAGTTAACACAGCAACTCGATCAAATAGCACTCTATTCGGATCAAGATCAAGAACTTGATGACCATGATCGCGTGAGATTATCGACCTATCATCAGGTGAAGGGTTTGGAATTCCGTGTTGTCTTTATGGTCGTTATGGAAGAAGATATTTTTCCATCCAATAGATCACTGATGAATCCAGCAGAACTTGAAGAAGAAAGACGTATTGCCTATGTAGGCATTACACGGGCAAAAGAAAAATTATACATGAGTTACGCGGATCAACGCATGGTCTATGGCTCGATGCGCTACTCATATCCATCACGCTTTCTGCAGGAATCCAATGTTAAGATGGAAATTCCAAAAGTAGAAAAAAGTGCTGAAAGAGGACAACTACTTAAAACCGGAGATAAAGTGGAGCATAATGTCTTTGGTCTGGGTGTGGTGATCCGTATTGATGATGATGTTGCAACGATTGCATTTGGTATGCCACATGGTATTAAAAAGATTTTAGAAAGTCATCCAGCGCTTAGAAAAAAGCATTAATTGATCAAATCATCTATCATAAGTTGAGGTGACCTATATGCTAAGTGATGAACAACAACAAGTGGTTGATAGTATCGACCACTTTATTTTTTTACTTGCTGGAGCAGGATCTGGTAAGACGAGGGTGATTGTAGAAAAGATTAAAAAGTGTTTGGAACAAGGAGTATCTGCAGATAAAATACTTGCGATTACATTTACTAAGAAAGCAAGTCATGAAATGATGGAACGTATAGGTGATAGTGGCATTTACGTTCACACATTTCATCAGCTTGCTTATCAAACACTAAAAAATGA
>JAVEVJ010000026.1:0-18777 GCA_034005105.1 Acholeplasmataceae bacterium
ATAAGATTTATGGGATAATTCTCACAACTTTGTGGATAACTTTTTAATCATAAACAAAAAAAGTACCTTTCTCAATAAAAAGTACTTTTTCAACAGTCTGAAGTCATTACTCAAAGTAATGACTTTTTTTATAGCTTTTTAAGTACTCTTAATTTTGCAGAACGACTTCGAGGATTTTCGATCATTTCTTCTTCAGAGGGATAGATGGGTTTTTTGGTGATTATTTCTGCATGTATCATCTGAGGTGATACTGTGGGTAACTTCTTAAAGATAGGATCGATCTCGGATACACTTTTGAAAAAATGTTTGACAATTCGATCTTCAAGCGAGTGAAATGTAATGACCACGAGTCTACCTTCTGGATTAAGTAAATCAAACGCATCTTTTAATACCTCTTCGAGGACTCTCAGTTCATCATTAACTGCAATACGTAACGCCTGAAAGACACGTTTAGCACTATGTCCTTTTTCCTTATAATTCACTTGATCACAGATGGTTACAAGATCCATTGTTGTTTTGAGTGGTCTCTTTTCAATGATACGTCTAGCTATCTTATAGCTATTTTTTTCTTCACCATAAACAAATAAGACTTTAGCAAGATCATCTAAATCATAGGTGTTGACAATATCTTGAGCGGTGATGGTTTGTCCTCGATCCATACGCATATCCAGTGATGTGTCCTTCAGGTAGGTAAATCCCCTGCTTTCATCATCAATTTGAAACGATGATAGTCCAAGATCAAGTAATAGTCCATCAATCTTGTGGATGCCTCTATTGTTTAGTTCCTGTTTCAAATATCTAAAGTTAGACTTAATGAGTTCGTAGTTTTTCTCATCTCTTAGGATTTCTTTAGCATAGTCAACCGCAAACTGATCCTGATCAAAGGCATATAAAAAACCTTGATCCAAGTATTTAAGGATATGTTTGCTGTGACCTGCACCACCGAGCGTACCATCAACATAAATGCCATTTGGTTGTATATGTAGTTGTTCAATCGTCTCTTTCAAGAGAACACTAATATGTTTCATGTCATACCTCAACAGTTACATTATCTATAAATTTGTATAACTTGTCAATTGAACAAAGAAAAAGGTGCCTTCGGCACCCTTCCTTAATCCTTTTTGGATTCTTTCTTGGTTAGAACTTGTTGACCTTTGTAATAACCACTGTTTGGTGTTACACGGTGTGGTAGTGTAAATTCACCTGTCTGTGGGCAAACAACTAATGCTGGAGCAGTTAATTTAAAGTGAGTTCTTCTCTTTCTCTTAGCAGTTTTACCCGTTCTACGAAATGGAACAGCCATCTGTTCACCTCCTATTTTTTGTAAGTCTTATCTAAATCTGCAAATGCGGGATGTGAACTTCTTTCTTGATCAAAAGAGGTTTTCATTGCATCTGGATGATAGATGGTATACGGTTTTTCTGACACGATATATCCAAAGAGTATATCCGTTATCTCTAAGGGGTCAGAAAGTGGATAATCACATTCCTCAGAGTCTCCAAATAAAATTTCTGCATTCATGTTCATCTGATAAGGTACGGGTTTTAATGTTTTTGAACACGCGAGTTCCATCTGGCAATTGAGATGAACATCGATGAGCAAATCACCTTTAATCCAGCGAATATCACATAAGATA
This sequence comes from Acholeplasmataceae bacterium, assembly GCA_034005105.1. GTDB lineage: Bacteria > Bacillota_I > Bacilli_A > Acholeplasmatales > Acholeplasmataceae > Peloplasma. The sequence continues at coordinate 1,637 of JAVEVJ010000026.1, forward strand.
TGCGCTGGTTCAATCGACAAAATGTCAACGACGCGACTTAAATGAGGGGTGAAATCATATGTGAATTCAAGTGAACTTGTTTCCTTTAGTTCACGAAGAGAAAATCTCATAAAATCACCTCAACGAAGGTATTATACAAAATCTTTATGACTTTGTCAATCCTTATTTTCCTTGCTGCTACGAATCCGTTCTTTGATTAAATTAATAATCATTTCTTCATGTTCTGTTAAGTATGGACAATCGATTCCAATCTTGTGTTTATGTCTAAAAATTTCAATGACTCCACCAGCAATAACAAGTGCAAAAGCGAATGAACCATAAAGCCAATACTTCCAAACAATACCAAGCACTAAGAAGGCTGCAATCGAAATGATAATCGATAAAATCAAGTAAATATAATTTTGACTTTGGCTTGCGTAAAGTCTTTGATTTCTTAAGTTTACGTTGTATTCTTCACTATCTGATAGATTCAAGTTTAAGTTGACCATCATATACTTAGGATTAATGATTTGATCTGTTTTTCTGGTTGTTTCAATGGAGACAACATCAAAATATGAAAATTCATTGGCTGTTTCTTGAACGATTTGCCCAGTTGCATGATCAATGTTTGCACGATAAATATACATGTTATCTTTACCAAAGAAAATAACATTCATGAAAACCTGATCGTAGTAAAGTTGGTAATTTTTGTCCTGTTGCTTATCAAAACGATATCTAACCTTGCGTTGATTATCAAGTGAATCTGGTGCAATAACATAATGATATTGATCATAGTCACCGTCTTTTAGACCCAGTAATTTCTTAGCGTTTTCTATGACCGTTTGATAATCGATTTGAATCAGGTTTAAATAGATGGGATTAGGTTTTCCAAATTGCTTTTTAAAGTACTGTTTAACCCATGCTTCTCGTTTTTCAACGTTTGAATGAAGTTCTTCAGCGTCCTGTGCAAGTTCATCTAATTGAATTTGGATTTTCTCTTGTTCTTGTTGTTCCTTTGCTAGTCGTTTAGCTTCCTTTTTTTGCTGTTTAGCTAACTTTCTATCTTGCTTTTCTTCAATGGGTTCAACATCATCCATCATATCTTCGATATCTTGTTGCTTCTTAGCCTTTTTGTCCTTTTTCACAACGTTCCCACCTTTCACTTTATAATACCATTATAACCAATAATTAAAATTACTGTCAATTTTTCATCATATTTATACTATATATGTATGATTTTACCAAGAATTATTCTCCAATGATTCCTTCATGGAGAAGCTGTTCAAATTCATAGGTCTTTGCATCCAAGATATATGGTTCAATCGCATGATTTTTTAAAATGGATGAAATAGTTTTCTTATCATAGTTCTGATTTTTGAATAGTTCTTCAAATGATAGGAGTGGTAATGTATCAAAAAAGTCACCTTGAATCACTAGATTTTTAATGACGCCTTCATCTAAATCAAGTTTTACTTCAAAGAGTCCTCCGCTCATACGTTTTTTTAGTATCTTTGTATAGGCTGGTTGTTTCTTGTATATCCATTCTTTCGATTCGTATTTTTTAGCCATTGATTGGATGATCTTTATTTCTTGTTCACTCAGTTCATACGTCTGAAATGTCAGTGTATTTTCAAAGTGTTTAATCAACTGTTCCTGTGTCAATCCGTTGAGATATGGTTTGAGATTTGTAACGCGTGAACGCACAGAATCGATACCCTTGGATACTAATTTTTCATCACTCGGTGTGATGGCTCGAACCATGGTTTCTAAATCGCAGTCATAAAGAAATGTTCCATGCATTAACATACCGTATTTATTTTGTAGAAATGCGTTTCCTGATATTTTTTTTCCTTCGAATAATAAATCATTTCTACCACTAAACTCAATATTTATATTGAGAAGTTTCATGGAATCGATAATTTTTGATAAATATGTTTTAAAAGTAAACTCTTTATTCGTACGTTTTGTTATAATGGAAAACATTGTATTTCTGTGATCTGCATAGACGCACCCACCACCGGTGGGTCTACGATAGATATCGATATGATTTTCTTTCAAGAATGCTAAATTGACTTCATTTTCAATCACTTGGTTTTTACCGATTACAACGCCATGAATTTCCCAAGTGAAAAAATATGTTTCATCATTTTTAAGTAAGTGAGTCAGTATATATTCTTCAAGAGCAAAGTAAAAATATGGTTTTAAATCCCCTTCATTATGATGTCTTATCAGTATCATGTTAACCTCCCATAATGGATCTCAAAGTCATTATACCATATCACTTTTTGTTGATAAAACAACATGACCTTTGATCCTAAAAATCATCATTATTAGTATCGCTTTATGAATCATATATCATGTAAAAAGATTAATTATATGATAAAATTGAAGTGTAGAGGGAAGTGTATAACGATGTTACTCTTTTTAAAACTTTATGGAATTGCCTTTGTTCTGTTTATGATTATTGATTTGATATGGCTCGGATTGATTGCTAAGAATTTATATCAGCGTCAATTAGGTCACTTGATGGCAGATCGTGTAAATTGGATAGCTGCTATTATTTTTTATCTCTTATTTATTGGCGGACTCGTCTTTTTTGCAACCATGCCAGCTGTTCATGATGTTTCCTTTATCAAAGCACTTTATCTTGGTGCACTCTTTGGCTTCATGGCTTATGCTACCTATGATCTAACCAATTTAGCGACACTTAAGGATTGGCCACTCCAAATTACTGTAATTGATCTCATTTGGGGTACTTTTTTAGGTGCTTCAGTTTCATCATTAACCTATCTATTAAACAATATCTTATTTTAGGAGATCCTCATGACAACTGCACTTATGCTTACCAATGAATTGCTCTACAAATCTTTTATTATCGGAGCAAAAAACGTTATATCTGAGAAAAATGAGTTAAATGCGATCAACGTTTTTCCTGTGCCTGATGGAGATACTGGGACCAACTTGGCATCACTTATGTTAACGATCATCGAAAAATCTAAATTGGGTGAAACACTTGATGAGACACTGCAATCGATTGTCGATGCTGCAATCACAGGTGCAAGAGGAAATTCAGGTATTATATTTGCTTCTTATATCAATGGATTCGCTGATGGACTCAATCAAAACACACTCAATTTAGACACATTCATCGAGACAACACAGACCGCATTTGACTATGCTTACCATGCTATCAGTAAACCTGTTGAAGGAACCATGATCACCATTATGCGTGCTTGGTCACACGCTCTCAAAGAGTTTAAAAAAGCGACGAATAATGCGATAGACCTCTTCATGAAATCCTATGATTTCATCAAAGATGAATTAGCAAAAACACCTGAAAAACTGCAGGTTTTAAAAGATAACCACGTGGTGGATGCAGGTGCAAAAGGATTTGTGCACTTTATTGAAGGTTTCATCAAAGCATTTAAAGGCGAAGATGTTACTATCGAAGAACATGAACAAGTTCTTGAAATGCATGTCGATCATCTTGAGGATTCGCAATATCGTTACTGTACAGAAGCTTTGATTCGATCTGAAAATATCGATTTAGATGCAATTCGTAATGAACTCGAAAATTATGGTGATTCGCTTGTTGTCGCTGGTAGCAAAAAAACAGCACGCATTCATATACATACAGACCATCCGCAAAAAGTGTTTGAGTATTTAGATCATGATGCGCGTATCGCTGAACAAAAAGTCGATGATATGAGACGACAATTTGAAGCTGCAAATCATAGAAAATATCCTATTGCTTTGGTCACTGATTCAATTGCAGATCTTCCCTTTGAACTCATCGATCACTATCAGATTCATCAAATACCCATTCATCTTCACATGAATGACAGTGAATATTTGGATAAAATAACCATACAGAGTCATCGGTTTTATGATCTCATGGATACCCTCAAAGTTTATCCAACATCAGCTCAACCCAACGTCAAAACACTTGAAAACTTTTTCTCATTTTTAACAACTTATTATCATGATATTTTAGTTATCACCGTTTCAGAAGCGATGAGTGGTACCTATCGATCATTTATGGATGCAGCTAAGAAATTTCCTAACAAAAATATCATCGTTGTTAACAGTAAACAAAACTCAGGAGCTGAAGGCTTGCTCGTTTATAAGGCAGCAAAACTAATTGAAGAAGGTCACGCTATTGACCATATTGTCAAAACAATCGAAAACTTGACAACAAAATCAAAAATACTTGTCAGTGTGAAAGTGCTTAAATATATGGTTCGTTCCGGTAGATTGACCAAAATTTCTGGTACAATAGCCAACATGATGCATTTAAAACCCGTCATTTCCATTAACGAAGATGGAATGGGTATCATATTTGCTAAGGCTTTCTCCATCACATCTGCAGATAAAAAGATCTACGAACACATCAAAGAAATCAACGATAAATATGGCATCGAATCGTATGCAATTGTGCATGCAAATGCGCTTGATAGAGCAAAAGAGTATGAAAATAAATATCGAGAGCTTATCGGTCAAGAACCACTTTATATCATGGATATATCGACAGTAGTTGCGATGAATGCTGGTATTGGTACAGTCGCTATTGCGTATATGAGAAAGGATCAATCATGATTTGGATACCCATTGTATCACTCTTTATCTTTTTTAATCTTGCATTTTTCATTGCACAACTCAAAAAGAATAATGGCTTAGCAGATATGGCTTGGGGATTGGGTTTTGTTGTAGTTGCAGTTTCATCTTTGATTGTTTCAAATACCTATAACCTCTATCAAATCGTCATCACATTGCTCGTTATGATTTGGGGATTTAGATTATTCTTTTATATTGGACTGAGAAACTGGAGTAAACCTGAAGATTTTCGCTATGTCAATATGCGTAAAAAATGGAAGACACATGTACACATCAAAGCTTATTTCATCGTCTTTATGTTACAAATGACATTTCTACTCATCGTGTCGCTTCCCATTCAAATGGCTGCATTAGTTGATGTATCTTTAGATCTAGCAGGTTATATTATATTAGGTGTTGGAGTTCTCTTATGGATGATTGGTTTCTTCTTTGAGGCTGTTGGAGACGCTCAACTCAAAACCTTTAAACAAAATTCAGAAAACAAGGGCAAGATTATGCAGAGCGGACTTTGGAAATACACACGACATCCCAACTACTTTGGTGAAGCACTCATGTGGTGGGCTATTTGGATCATCAGCATGAGTACACGCTCATGGTATGCAGCAATCGGTGTTATCGGAGCCATCTTCATCACCTATTTGTTACTCTTTGTTTCAGGTGTTCCACTGTTAGAAAAAAAATATAAGGACAACGAAGCTTTTCAAGCTTATGCAAAGAAAACATCGATTTTCTTTCCGTTACCACCCAAAAAATAAAAAATGAGGAGGTCAAATGACCTCCTTAATTTTTAAATAGATTCTTAAATTTCTGCCAATTAGATTCTTTATTGGTCGATTCTAGATTATCGAGTTGTTCATAGAGTTTCTTCTCTTGTTGCGAAAGATTTTTAGGTACTTTGATTTGAACGATGACCTGTTGATCTCCCTTACGTTTTGATCGAACATTTGCAATTCCTCTTTCACGCATCCGAAGAATCGTGCCGTGTTCAATACCTGAAGGAATCTTTAAATTAACATCACCATATATGGTGGGTATATCAATTTGTGTGCCGAGTACAGCTTGCGTGATCGTTATTGGAACTTCTAAAATAATATCATCGTTTTGTCGCTTAAACACTTTATGGGGTCTCACTCTAAAGTTGAGATAGAGATCACCAGCAGTTCCACCTTTGATTCCTCCATTACCATATCCAGCAACTTTTAGTGACATGTTGTTGTCAACACCTGCGGGTATATTGACATCGACATTTTTAACTGTCTTAACAATACCTCTACCATTACATGTTTGACATCTCTTCTTGATGATTTTACCTGCTCCACCACACTTTGGACAAGCTTGTTGGGTTCGCATAGCTCCAAAGAGTGTTCGCTGTTCAACATTGACAAATCCATCGCCATGGCAGCGATCACAAATCTCTATATCCTTGGAGGATTCAGCACCTGATCCATGACAGACATGACACTCTTCTTCGACCTCTACACTGATCGGTTTTTTTGTACCTAAAGCTGCTTCCATGAAATCGATCGTAATGGTTCGTTCAAGATCATCACCACGCTGTGGACCATTGTAGTTTTCTCGCTTTTGTCTACCACCACCAAAAAACTGGCTAAAGATATCTGAAAAACCACCAAAGTCAGAAAAGCCTTGGAAACCAGCACCAGCACCTCCAAAGGGATTACCTTGATGACCGTATTGATCATAGGCTGCTCTTTTTTGAGCATCCGATAAGGTGTCATAGGCTTCTTGTACTTCTTTAAATTTGGCTTCAGCATCCGACTCTTTTGAGACGTCTGGATGGTATTTCTTAGCTAATCCACGATAAGCTTTTTTGATTTCATCATCGCTTGCATTTTTGGAAACGCCAAGGATTTCATAATAATCGCGTTTATCTGCCATAACATCAACTCCAATAGTTTAGAGGGGCATAGCCCCTCATGAGATTATTTTTCTTCAAACTCAGCATCGACTGTTTTTGAATTCGTTTGTGAAGCATCGGATGGTTCTTCTTTTTGGTGTTTTTCTTGAGCTTTTTGATAAGCCTTGACAGCAATCTCTTGAGCATCCTTTTCGAGTGCTTCTTTGCGACTCTTAATCAGATCGATATCTGTTCCTTTAAGCGCTTCTTCAAGATCTTTAATTTGATCTTCAAGCTTCGTTTTGGTTGCTGCATCTACTTCTTCACCTAAATCAGTTATCGCTTTTTGTGTTTGGAAAATCAAGTTAGATGCATCATTTCTTGTATCTGCTTCTTCTTTTTTCTGACGATCGGCTTCTGCTTGTTCTTCAGCTTCTTTGACCATGCGGTCAATATCTTCTTTAGAGAGCGAACCTGATCCGGAAATGGTTATCTTCTGTTCTTTATTCGTTCCTAAGTCTTTTGCCTTAACGGATACGATACCATTGGCATCGATATCGAAAGACACTTCAATTTGTGGAACACCGCGTGGTGCAGGTGGAATATCGGATAATTGGAAACGTCCAAGTGTCTTGTTATCTTGAGCCATGGAACGTTCGCCTTGAAGTACGTGAATGTCAACTGCTGGTTGGTTATCAGCAGCTGTTGAGAACACCTGTGACTTCGAGGTAGGAATGGTTGTATTACGTTCGATGAGTTTAGTAAATACGCCACCTAAGGTTTCAATACCAAGTGAGAGTGGTGTAACATCTAGGAGTAATACATCTTTAACATCACCAGCTAAGACACCACCTTGAATTGCGGCACCCATTGCAACGACTTCATCGGGATTAACACTCTTGTTAGGCTCTTTTCCTAATTCGCGTTTAACCATTTCTTGTACCGATGGTGTACGTGTTGAACCACCCACTAAAAGTACTTGGTCAATATCTTTAGGTGTCATCTTAGCATCAGCTAAAGCACGACGAACTGGACCTACGCAACGATCAACTAAATGTTGAGTGAGTTCGTTAAATTTAGCGCGTGTCAAGGTTTTTTCTAAGTGGAGAGGTCCTGCAACTCCCATGCTGATAAAGGGAAGTGAAATTTGAGATGATGTCACACCAGAAAGTTCCTTTTTAGCTCTTTCAGATGAATCTTTCAAACGTTGCATTGCCATCTTATCTTTTGATAAGTCAACTCCGTTTTCTTTCTTGAATTCATCAACTAAATAGTTCATGATCACTTCATCATAGTCGTCTCCACCGAGGTGATTATCACCTGCTGTTGATACAACTTCAAAGGTACCATCTGCCAAATGGAGAATGGAAACATCAAATGTTCCACCACCGAGGTCAAAGACCAAAACGGTTTGTTCTTTATCCGTCTTATCAATTCCATAAGCCAGTGCAGCGGCTGTTGGTTCATTGATAATACGTTTCACATCAAGACCTGCAATCTTACCTGCATCTTTGGTTGCTTGACGCTGTGCATCATTAAAGTATGCTGGAACTGTGATGACTGCCTGTGTAACAGTTGCTCCTAAATAATCTTCTGCTGTTTTCTTTAAGTTTTGCAAAATCATAGCTGAAATTTCTTGTGGTGTATATTTTTTACCATTAATATCCACACGATAATTCATATCACCCATGTGTCTTTTAATCGATGAAACCGTGTTTGGATTGGTGATTGCTTGACGTTTAGCAACGTCACCTACACTGATTTCTTCTCCTTTGAAGGAGACGACTGATGGCGTTGTTCTTCCACCTTCAGCGTTTGAGATAACCTTTGCTTCGCCACCTTCCATAACGGAAACACATGAATTGGTCGTACCTAAGTCAATACCTATAATTTTATTTGTCTTTGCCATTTTCTTCACTCCATTCGTTGACTTTGACCATGGCAGGTCTGAGTAATTGATCTTTATAATAATATCCTTTTTGGATAACTTCAAGAACTAATCCATTTTCTTTTTCTTTATCTTCAATCTTTTCAATCGCATGATGAATGTTGGGATCAAAGGGTTTATTGAGCGCTTCGATTTCCTTAACTCCATCTGCCTGCAGTGTGTTGAAAAACTGATCATTAATCATTTTAAACCCGACTAAAAAGCTTTTTAACAATTCATTATCGGTCGTCATGCTGACGATACGATCGAGTTGATCCAGAGGGTTAAGTAATTCCAAAATCAGATTTTTACTTGCATATTTTCGATCTGTAATGCGTTCTTGATGCATTCTCTTTTTAAAATTTTCTAATTCTGCTGCATTTCTGAGCAATTTGTCTTTAAGCGATGTCACTTCGTTTTCCAGTTGCTCAATATGTTCTTTTTGTTTGTTTTTACGCTCTTTTTTAGAAGCCTCATGCTCTTCTACAACCTGTGTTGATTTATCTTTTGTCTCGTCCATGTTATCATCCTTTTGCTATTTTTTGTAGAGCTTTCCAAGATTGCTCGCTATATATTCGACAAGGGGTATAACCTTGTTATATTCCATACGTGTGGGTCCAACGACCGCAATCGTTCCATGTTCAAATTCGCTGATACGATAAGGTACAGAAATTACGGTACAATTTTCCATTGGAATCAATTGCAGTTCACTACCAAACTTGACGCTTAATCCTTCGTGATCACCAATCAATTTGATCAATTCCCTTCGATCAAGCATATCGACAAATTTCTTAATATGCTTCACATTGTGAAATTCAGGTTGATCAAAGACATTGGTTACACCTGATAAATAAAAATTATCTTCTGCAAATTTTGAAAACGCATGAATAAATGAGTGCAGAAGCTGTTGTTGATAATCCATAAATGATTGAATTTCGCTTCGTGCAAACTCAGCTTCAAGGATTTGACTTGCTTCACTGATCAATCGATTTTTAAGCAGATCATCTAATGTCTTGATGACTTCTTTTAAACTCTCAATATCGAGTTCATCAGGGATGCGAATATTTTGATGTTGCACATGACCTTGATCGGTCACAATCAAAACAACTGCTTCTCTCTCACTAAGCGGTATAAAATCAATTTTTTTGATAAGACTTTGTTTTGATGATGGACCAACAGCCATCGCTGTATAATTGGTTAATTCAGAGAGTAAATGAATGGCTTCTTCAACAGCTGATTCTCTTGCGAGTTTATTTTTCAAAAAAATCTCATCAATTAGAGGAAACTGTAGTTCGACGTCAAAGTCACGAGTGACCAAGTGTTCAACGTAGTAACGATATCCTTTTTCTGATGGGACGCGTCCTGAAGATGTATGTGTCTTTTCAAGATATCCTAGATCTTCAAGTTGAGCCATATCATAGCGTAAGGTAGCACTTGAAAAATTGAGATAGGGCATACCCGTTAAAGTCTTTGACCCTACGGGTTGTGCATCTTTGACATAAGCTTCAATGATTGCTTTTAAAATCAATTTCTGTCTGCTGGTTATCATGCATTCACCTCGATTAGCACTCTTTCTAGTTTTGTGCCAATTTTATTGTACACGAACGTCTTGGCACTGTCAAGGATTATGTGCTATTTTACTTAAAAAAAGAAAAGACACAAAGTGTCTTATCGAGATGACTGTTTTAGCCATTTGATGTAAAACGGATTGTTCTTTTGTTCGTTTCGAACGGTGGTTCCCTCATCATGTCCAGGATAGATCTTTGTTTGACTTGGTAACGACAGGATTTTAAGGATACTTCTTTTTAAATCGAAAAGGTTACCAGAATAAAGATCGTGTCTACCCACCGATTCCTTAAATAATGTATCTCCTGTAAAAAGCTTATTTTCATAAAGAATACAAATACTTCCCTTGGTGTGTCCTGGGGTATGTATTATCTCTAAGTGATGATCTGCAAGTTTTATGTGTTCACCGTCAGAGACAAGTTTTAGATCGAGCAATTTACGTTTATATGGGTGTGTTTTTGGTGCATAACCATTGAGATGATCTTCAAAGAGTAGGTGAGCATCATCTTGATGAATATAGATGGGTGCATCGAAATGTCCGATCAAATCGATGTGGTCGTTATGTGCATGCGTCAAAACAATACCAGATAATGATCGTCCTCCCAATGCAAGTATGATGTCATCATAACTGTGTGCAGGATCAATCAAAAGACAGGTATCGAATCGACAGATGAGATAACCATGTGCTAAATCTTCATTACCTTTGAACTGTATCATTTTCGTGTGATAGAAAAAAAACTATTCCTAGAATAGCTTATTTCTTTTCCTTGTGGATGGTGTACTTTCTTTCACGTGGGCAATACTTCTTAACTTCCATACGTTCTGGATGTGCTTTTTTGTTTTTATTTGTATGGTAGTTTTCTTCGCCGCATTCGGTACAAACCAATTTAACTAGGTCACGCATAATATCCCTCCAAACATACGTAAACATTATAACAAATCGGTATTTCTTTTTCAATTGTTTTATGACTTAATTTTATTTTGTTTGAAATGTGTGATGTTTCAAAGCATTTAACGGTCTGATTTTACCTGTTTTGCCTTATAATTGACATAGAAGGTGATTAAATGAAACAACGCGAAGCAAGTCATCCTGTCAAGATTGGTTCTTACCAACTTGGAGGAAACAATAAAGTTTACATTCAAAGTATGACCAATACGTATACGAAAGATGTTGATGCAACCGTCAAACAGATCAAACAACTCACTGAAGCTGGTTGTGAGATCGTTCGAGTTGCTGTTTTAGATATGGTGGATGCCAAATCACTCGGTGATATCAAACGACAGATCAGTATTCCTTTGGTTGCTGATATACACTTTGATTATCGATTAGCTCTCGAAGCTATCCATCAAGGAGTCGATAAGATCAGATTGAATCCTGGTAACATCCCTAAAAGAGAACATGTGATGGAAGTTGTTGAAGCATGTAAAAAGAAAAAGATCCCGATTCGCATCGGTGTCAACAGTGGTTCACTTCCCAATCGTATGGCTCCGACACCAGAGAATATGGTTGAAACAGCCAAACATCATGTTGAGATATTAGAATCCATGGATTTTCATGATATCGTTTTATCACTTAAAGCAACCGATATGAATCTGATGATTGAAGCTTATCGACTAGCCGCAAAAACATTCCCATATCCCTTGCATTTAGGTGTCACTGAAGCTGGAACAGCGTTTAGCGGTGCTATCAAGAGTGCAATGGGTATCGGTATCCTACTTTCTGAAGGTATTGGAAATACCATTCGTGTCTCATTGACAGATAATCCTGTGTTAGAGATTCAAGCTGCTAAGGAAATCCTCAAGAACCTCGGTTTGAAGGAAAAAGTTCCCAACTTGATTAGTTGTCCTACCTGTGGTCGCATTCAGTACGATATGATCGATATCGCTAAGCGTATTGAACAGTATTTACTCAAAGTCAATAAGACAATCAATGTTGCGATTATGGGATGTGCTGTGAATGGACCCGGTGAGGCTTCACATGCGGATATTGGTATTGCTGGGGGAAAGGGAGAAGCACTTCTCTTTAGACACGGTAAAGTGATTAAGAAGATTAAAGAATCTGAAGTTTATGATGTTCTCGTTCAAGAAATTGACAACTTTGATGATTCCAAACCTCAAGAAGAAAATGCATAAAAATAAAGTAGATAAAGTTGTCTACTTTTTTTTATCCCTCATAGAGTGTGATTTCATAATCACAAATATCTTGATAAAATTCCTTTTCATGGGACACGAGTATCAGTGTACCTGAATAGGCAATCAGTGCATCTTTGAGTGCTTCTTTGGCTGCAGCATCCAAGTGATTGGTGGGTTCATCCAAGATGAGCACATTTCCTTTTTGATGTCTGAGTAATGCAAGTCTTACTTTGGTTTGCTCTCCTCCAGAAAGTGAGTTGACATCACGGTGTGCCATGTCATAGTCAATACCATGGTTCCCGAGTAAACTCATCACATCTTTTTTAGTGAAATGAGGATAACGATGATGGATGATTTGAAACGGTGTAACCGAAGCATCAAAAATACTATCTTGTTCAAAATAAGCGATTTTTGCAGTATCAATCCAACGGAAACTGCCACCCAGTTCAGGTATGACGGATAATATCGTCTTGATGAACGTCGATTTACCTATTCCATTCTTACCAGTAATAGCAACTTTATCCTGCTTTAAAATGGTAATATTGAGTGGTTCAACGAGGGATTCATTATACCCAATTTCTAAATCATTTGTCACTAAGACATCCTTACCTGTAGTTGATGCAAGCGGAAAGTAAAAGTGGTAAGTCTTCGATTTATGAGGAGCAACCACTCTTTCAATTTTTTCAAGCATCTTTCTTCTGGATTGTGCACGTTTCGTTGTCTTAGCTCGTACAAGATTCTTTTGAATAAATTCGGTTGTTTTTTGAATAAATTTTTGTTGACTGACATATGCTTTTTGTTGTTGTTCATTGCGTAGATCGCGTTCTTTTAAATAAAACTCATAATCACCTTTATAGCGCGTGATCTGTTTGGATTCTATTGCAAAGACCGTATTGGCTATATTCTTAAGAAATTCTTCTAGATGGGAAACAACGAGAAATGCTTTGGGATAATTTTGAAGAAACTTCGTCAACCAATCGATATGTTTTACATCTAAAAAGTTAGTGGGTTCATCAAGCAATAAAACATCAGAATCACCTAATAGTAATTTGGCTAGAATAATCTTGGCACGCATACCTCCTGAGAGATGTTCGATGGGACTATCTAAAATATCCATTGTTAAACCTAGACCATGGATAACATTACCAATCTTCGATTTAATCGCATAAAAATCAGCTTGAACAAGCTGTTCACCGAGTTCAGATGCCCATAAGAGCATGCGTTCATGTTCGTTTTCATCAACAGATGCAACCTGCTCATAGAATCTTTCCATTTCTCTTTCTTTTTCAAAGAGTGGTAAAAAGACGTCGTAGAGATACTGTTTAACGCTCAATTTGGGATCTATTTTAGCGTATTGATCGAGATATCCAACCTTTCGTCCAGATACCCATTGAATACGACCCTCATCAGGTGATAATGATCGATCTAAAAGCTTGAGCAGTGTCGATTTGCCTGTCCCGTTGGGACCCACCAAAACGGCATGCTCACCATCAAATAAGCGCATACTAGCACGCTCATAGAGTTTTTCATCACTATAACTAAAACTTATATTTTCTACTTCTAATAAACTCATTGTGGTAATTCAAAGCATATCGGGCTATTTTGATCAGCCACGTATATCCATTGCTCCTTTATAAAGTCTTTGTCATCAACAATCTTGTTGACATCTTGTTTAATATATTTTGCCTGACAGGTTGCAAGTATTTCTTGTTTTGAGTTGGTGATATAACCTTCACCATAAAAGAGTGCCTTCTTTATATCCGTAATTTTACCAACAATAAAAAGTGTCTCATCGAGCGGTACGGGTTTCATATACTTGACAGTTAATTCGATAGTTACACCAAAGGTATCCGGTTCATCGATTTGAATCGCTCTTCCGATGGTTTCATCAAGCAGTGCTGTGATGATACCTCCATGCATTCGTTTGGGATAACTTTGATGAACCTCATCACCTTGGAATAAACCTAATATTTGTCTTCCTTCAAGTTCATAGAACTTAGTTTTTAAACTAGCAGGATTATCCATACCGCAAATAAAGCACATGCTTGAGTTATTCTGTTTTTTGATAACGTTATAGATCATATGATATTAAGCTCCAAGTGTAGGTATAGGATAAAAATGGATCCAATAAACATCATACAAGCAAAGAGCACATTGAGATAAAAATAGATGTTTTCAAGTGGATAGTTCGTTTTTACTTTGAGTCCAAGCCCAATCGATCCCGGAATGAAGAGAACCATCAAAAGATCGGGTATGGAAAGTTTCAGTTTGAATCCTATATAGAGTCTTGCTAAAAAGAGAACACCGATACCTGAGATTCCGATATAGAACGTGTAATAGAAAAGTGCAATTAAGAAATTAAACATGTCTTTTACCCCCGATTAAAAGGTATAATAAGGCACCTGCTGGTAAGATAAAAAACCAAAAAGATCCGGTGAAAAACAATCCAATAATCGCCCATGTATAGGCTGATATCATAATATAAAAGCGTTGTTTTAGTTTCATGCAGCATCCCCACTTTCTGTCAACACGTCAGTTGTTATTTGATTGTTTAATGGATTGACGCTAATGACACGACCACCTTTTTCAAGGTTTCCATAGCCATTGAATCCCGTTGCTCTTCCATAGGCGAGCATGATGCCTTCTTTTTCAAACCAAAAATCGTTTAGGTGGTCATGACCTACAAATATAGCGAGTGATCTGTTAAGGTCAACCATGGTATCAAAAAAGCCAGTATCTACACCTTGAGCATAGACTTTGTCCTCAAGAAAGTATCCTTCATAGTCTTCAACTTCTATATATTGTCTCAGTGGAACGTGCATAAAGATAAGATGCTTAACAAAATCGAGCTGAACATGATTTCTAAACCAATTGACTTGAGCTTCTGACAAGTAATCATACTCACCTTCTTCTTCAGTATAGATTTCTCGTTCAGCTTTTGAATCCAGCATATAAAGTCTAAAAGCTGGTATGTCATTTTTGGTGAATGTGAAATGAAAATTACCGACACCACCATTTTCTAGCTCAGGTCCGACTTTAAAATATAAATAGGTTGTATCTTTGATAACTTCTAAGAAATCTTGATAGGTATGATAATCGGTTTCATGATTACCAAAGACAAAAGTCCATGGTGTTTCAAGACTTTCCATGTACTCAATTAATGAAGCAAAAAGAGATGGTCCAGCAGGTGACATCGTGAGATCTCCTGTGATGACGATCAGATCAAAATCAGCTTGATCATTTAAATGTTTGATCAATTTAAATGTACGTTGATCACGATGATCATAACCAAAGGTTAAATGAAGATCTGTAAGTTGTAGAATGTTGAGTTCTTCTCCTTTCATCTCAAGAACAAAGGGATCATCGTTGGTGTAGATGATCTCACGTTGTGATTGACACGATGAAATCAACAATCCGATTAAAATGACTAAACTAAAAAGGATGAACTTACGCATCTTTTAGCTCCTGTAATAATTTTTCTAGTTCAAAGTGTCTGATGACATACATCTGGTTGAACATCGTATGATAGTTGACAAATTCCATCTCATTCTCATTGATAAAGCGCTTAATCGAAAGTGTAGTTGGATATACGATAATAATCTTAGGATCAGAAGATGCCAAAAAGGAGGTTTGATTAATCAATCGCGATTTGCTTGAGTCGCGAATTTCCCATATGATTTTACTGTTGATGGTCAGTTCTGCATTGACTGGGACATAAAAATAAAGTATTTGATAGGATTGATTGTTGATATTTAGATATTGATGATGATGCTTATGTGTGAGTTCACCATAGGTTTTTAGTAGGTCTTGCGTTGTATTCTTAATGTGGTCGCTTACCTTTTTATGATGAATGGTCAAGATGATATAAATAATGAATGCAATCAGCAATAAACCTAAAGAAATATATAAAATGGGCATTAGAGTAACTCCTTTGTCACTTTGATTAATCGTTTATCTTCAAAGATACAGTGAAAATGATATCTCGTTTCTGATCGAAGTAAATGGGGTAAAAAATAGGGAATATTATGAGCAACACCGATCGTATCAAAATCGAGAATCCAATCGATAGGTTTCCAGTCTAGTATCCCTTCTGTGGTATGTAGAGGTGTATCTATCCTAACTTGTTGATCCCAATCGATTAAAAATAAGTAAAGTCCTTGACCTGATGCTTCAAAGGTATTCCACGTCAGTATGCCACAGTCTTTGATTCTTTGAGATGATACGTCTAAACCCGTTTCTTCTCTAATCTCCCGAATCATACCTTCTAAAGGTGATTCACCTTCTATTAGCTTACCACCCAAACCATTCCAACATCCCTGCCAGGGCTTTTTGTTGCGGTTGATCATTAAGATGTGATTATCTTGTTTTATGAATCCTAACGTATATGTGTACATATAGACCTCTTTTACACTAAACATATTATAACATGTGGAAGGTCGTGCAAATATCTAAAAAGATGAAAAATAACCGTGTATAATAGAGAAAAAGAATGAAAATCCCTTTGGAGGTTAATACACGTGAAGGCAATTCAAGATTATTTAAATACAATAGATGGTCCACTTCTTACGTTTACTGAATCTGTTTTAGACTACATGAAAACCAAATACATAAAGTATCCTCTCGAACTATTCTATAAACAACCAACCTTAAAACTTAAACCAAAACTCTTCATTATGCTTGGTGGTGGCAAGAACCATTTCTCGCTTTATACAACAGATTTTGATTATGTTAACAGTCTTAAACTTAAACAACTTCCCAAGATAAAATACGGTAAATCTGCTATTCTTTTTCCTTTGGAAAAGGACGAATATTTAACGCTTGCATATCAGATGATTGATGAGATCATTAAGCGTGCAGAAAGCGCACGATAGAGGCCCATTAAAAAAAAGATTTTTTCTTTTTGAATACCTTGCAATTTGGAAATCCTATGTTATAATAATCATTGCACGGTTTTAATGTGCCTCCTTAGCTCAGTTGGCAGAGCAACTGACTCTTAATCAGTGGGTCCACGGTTCGAGCCCGTGAGGGGGTACCATTTGAAGAAATAAAGCACATGTTGATGTGCTT
>JAVEVJ010000091.1:0-3870 GCA_034005105.1 Acholeplasmataceae bacterium
TGTGAGATAAAGCATGACGAGCATCACAGTCATCTTAGCAAGTAATACCTTTCTTGGATGAATGGGAAGCGGTGCTAAAATCTCATAATCTTTGGTGTAGAATAGATAGCCACTCGCTCTAAAGAGTGTGATAAATAAAGACATACCCAGCGTATAAATACATAGGAAACTAATCAATATCTCTTCTTGACCCATGTCGTGAAGCACACGTCCAAGATCGAAAAACATATAGCCAAAAGCTCCAATAAAGACTAAAAGTGCATAAATGATAGCTATTCCTATCAAGACCGCTTTTGTCTTTGACGATTTAACATCAAACCCCATCAGTCGCTTTAAGGAGATGTTTTCTTTTAAGAACAGTCGAACAAGTTTGGTGTACATTAGGCTTCCTTTTGAATTTCCATAAAGATGTTTTCAAGCGACTGATCTTTAATAATCGTTTGGGTTTCTCCGGTAGCAACAATTCTACCCTGTTTAATGATTGCTACTTTGTTACACAATTTTTCAACAACTTCTAAGACGTGTGTTGAAAAGAAGATAGCTGTTCCCTTATCACACATGTCTTTAAATATCTCTTTGAGTTGAAAACTTGCTTTAGGATCGAGTCCTACAAAGGGCTCATCTAGTAAGAAGAGTTTGGGTTTATGGATGAGTGCACTGATGATAACGATCTTTTGTTTCATACCATGTGAATAGGAATTGATTGGGTTATTAAGTACATCACGAATTTCAAAGAGTGTTGCGTAACGATCGATTTCTTTGACACATTCCTCTTCGTTTATTTCAAAAACATCAGCGATAAACGTTAGATATTGTAGGCCTGTAAGTGATTCATAAATATCGGGATTGTCTGGGATGTAGGCGATTCTCTTTTTAACCTCAAGTGGGTCCTTTTTAATGTTGTATCCATCAACGGTAATCTCACCTTCATTAAAATCAATAATACCAGCAATGGACTTTAGCAGTGTTGTTTTACCAGCTCCATTGTGTCCAACAAAACCAAAGATATCCCCTGACTCAATCGTTAGAGAAACACCATCGCAAGCATTCTTAACACCATCATAGCTCTTTGTTACATCCTTGATAATTAACATATCATCGTCTCCCTTCAAATGGTTATCCAAAGCCATTTTACCACTTGATTTATATTTTTTCAAAATTATTTCTTTTTATCTCTTTTTGTCATATAATGATAGTGTATGTCACACATATGAGGAGGATTTAAATGAAATCTAGTAGAGAATTACGGCATCAGGCTTGGGAACAGTTAAGAAAGAGTTATTGGATGGTATTTGTTGTGACACTGATCGTGTCATTACTTCCTGCAGCTTCTTCTATCGCTGTGATTGGATTCATCATCTTGGGACCACTCGTAGTTGGTCAAGCTATTTATTTAATTGATATGATTGAAAATGGTACGGATGGTAAAAAGATTGAACTGATCATTGAAGGATTTAAGAGAAGCTTTGTTAATTCATTTCTTGCACAATTACTTCGTGCTGTCTTCACATTCTTATGGACATTACTGTTCATCATCCCAGGTATCATCAAGAGCTTTGCATACGCAATGACACCTTATATTATTGCTGAAGAACCTGAAATAGATGCAATGGCAGCAATTGCTAAATCACAGGAAATGATGAAGGGTCATAAAATGGAATTATTCATTCTTCATTTGAGTTTTATCGGTTGGTATTTACTTGCAATGTTAACCTTTGGTGTTGGGTTTATCTTCTTACTTCCTTACGTTCAAACAGCAGAAGCAAACTTCTATATTGAACTGCGCGGAAAAAAACCTGTCGTGATTGATGTTGAATAAAAAATGAAAAGGCCATGTGGCCTTTTTTCTTACCATAAATGATGAACATGGGCTTTGATATACGTTTCGTAGATCCTTTCAACTTCACGCATCTCAAATTCGGTCAATGGGGGCAAATCGGCTGCTTTAATATTTTCTAAGATATGCTCTGGTTTGCTTGCACCTGGAATAACCGTTGATACACCATCAAACATTAAGATCCATCTCAGTGCATAAAGCGGTAGTTTCTCTTTTGGAAATACCTTTTTTAGTTCTTCCACAGCTTTTAAACCTTCTTCAAAGGGAACACCTGAGAATGTTTCACCTTTATCAAAAGCTTCACCATTTCGATTGAAGGTACGGTGATCATGGGGTCCAAATGTCGTGTCTTTCGTATATTTTCCTGTTAGTAACCCACTTGCTAGTGGAACTCTTACGATGATACCAATACCTTTTTCTTTTGCGATGGGTATGAGTTCAGTCGCAGGACGGAGTCGAAACATATTGAAGATCACTTCAATGGCTTCTACACCTTGATGGTTCATCGCAAGCAATCCCTCTTCAATAGTCTCAATAGAGACCCCGTAATGTTTGATCTTACCTTCTTTTTTAAATTCATCCATGTAATTAAAAACCGTATCATCTTTGTAGAGATCTGTTGGAGGACAGTGTAGTAAAACCATATCGAGTGACTCCACCTGAAGATTAGCTCTTGAATCATCGATAAATTTTGTCAAAGCTTCTTTGGTGTAGAGTTCTTTATCCTGTTTAGGTAGTTTACGTCCTATTTTTGTGATGACAAATGAGGTCTGTTTTTGATGCTGATGAAATTTACCAATCGTTTTTTCACTCATGCCACCTTGATAAACGTCTGCTGTATCTAAACAGTTAATGCCTAAATCATGAGCTGTTTTTAGTGTTTGATGAGCGACTTCTTTATTAAATGGATCTCCCCATTTGGATCCAAGTTGCCATGTCCCAAGTGATATCTCAGATACCAGAACACCTGTATGACCTAAGTTTCTTTTTTTCATACGTTCCTCCTATTATTAATCTAAAACGTTGGGGTCTCCTTCTGCAAACAGTAGTTCTGCAAAATCAAGATCATATAAATCGATAAATGGATTACGGTTTCCCTGTTCATTAAAGATGGTGTTATTTCTTTCAAGTTCATAATAACTGACAGGATCTTCTTCGTTCCAACGAAGTAAATCTTCTAGGTATCCGTAATAGATCGATCCTTCATTGGCATTGGGATCTCCTCTTTCAACGAGTGTTAAATGTGGATACATCAGTGTCATATAGAAAAGTGCTCTTGCTACATCTCCACGATATTCATCACCTGGATAAAAGATGTCATTTGAAAGGTAGGATGCTACAGATGGACCTGATTCTTCTCCATAAAAATGATCACTGTGCGTCCCGTTAGGACCTGCGAGTGCATTCCATAGATTATGAAGGTCCGTATAATGTCCTCTATCGTTATTACCTGGTCGATAGTTAAATGAATTCACATCGTTATTAATAACAAATTCAACATAACCATCAAGTGTCTTATCTTTGTTAATTGGCATGATACGCATATCGCTACAAGCCCAGATGTGTTCTCGGTTGATGGAAATCGTAAATTCGGATGTCGTGATAACTCCTCCAGATCCCCAACCAAGTGTACCTGTTGCGGGTACCTTGCGGTAACTTGTTGATGAGGGTACATCATACATGATCACCTGGGAGTCATTATCATATGTTGCATAGACATATCTTGCATCACCATAGGATACATAATCGATTGTATCTCTTAGTAAGATTGCTAAATCATGAATGACATTATCACTGTCGTTTAGTAATAGATAATAGTCTCCATAACCTGTGTAGTCAAGATCCTCTAGACTATTTGATATAACCGTCCACTTTGTGTAGAGTGTTAGGTTGCTAGTAACCGTTGTACTTGGATTAAAGAGTTGCTCTCCTGCTTGATCTGTTGTCCATCCTGTAAGTTGATAACCCTCTTTTATGAGTTCTTCAGGAAAGTCAACTGTACTTCCATACTTAAGGGTCTCCCTACTGATTTC